>JAJSZP010000008.1 GCA_030262775.1 Deltaproteobacteria bacterium
GCCGGAAATACGCGTCGAATGCCCGGATAACAAAAAGTTTGCAGTAGTAAAAAAAGTAACGGAATATTTTAGAAAACGATATAAGGTTATAGATATAGATGGTGTAAGGGTCCTGTTTGATGATGGATGGGGCCTTGTGCGGGCATCAAACACCCAGCCTGTTCTTGTACTTCGTTTCGAAGCCTTGTCTGAGAAAAGGCTTACAGAAATCAGGAATTTTATCGAATCCGTTCTGGATAAAATCCAAAAAGAGTAACGCCCAAAAAAGTCAACTACCACCACCTGAGGTGGTGGTAGTTGACTTCGCAACGGTTCACGGTTGTCGGTTTGGAGTTAATACTATTTCACTTCAACATAAACTCCGTTTTGCACCTGATACATACAAAACCCTACCCCGATTGCATCGCCACGTTCATCAAAACTGATTTTGCCAAGCGGTGTATCCACATATTCGGTTTTAAGTGCTTTTAATACAGCATCATAATCTGTAGAGCCTGCCTTTTGAATCGCATTCAGCAAACATAGAGAAGCCGAATAAGCATTAAGAAAAAAAGCGCCTGGTTCTGTTCCGTAAGTATTTTTATGAGCCTCAATTGCAGCAATGGCCATTGGATTAGTGGACGTATCAATCGGCCCGGTAGCATAGACACCTTCAGCATATTTTCCTGCAACTTTTATAAACGTATTATCTTTAACGCCATCGTCTGAAATAAATACAGTTTCCATGCCTTTTTTCCGCATCTGGCCGATTATTTTTGAGGCTTCAGGATGATATCCGCCAAAGATAACTGCTTCAGCTCCTGAATGCTTTGTTTTCTGAACAACAGCGGAATAATCAACAGCGCCCGGAGTAACACCTTCGTACAATACCAATTCTGCTTTATCTGAAGCTTCCAAATATTTTTTCGCAAACTCAGAAAGGCCCTTTCCATAATCGCCCTTGTCGTGGAGAACAGCAATTTTTCTAACCTTTAAAATATCTATTGCAAAATCAACTTCAAGCTTTGCCTGTACATCATCAGAAGCAATTGAACGAAAAAAATTAGGATAGTCACCGCTCTGTGTAAGTGCAGGATTGGTGCAGGAGGGAGACATGATAATAATCTTTGAGTCCTTATAAATACCAAGAGCGGCCTTTGTGGCGCCGCTGCATATATGACCTAAAACAATATCGACACCTTCCGCAACCAGCTTGGTGGCTGTATTGGTGGCTATTTCCGGTTTACAGACATCGTCTTCAACCAACAACTCAACCTTTTTTCCGAGAATGCCGCCCTTTGCATTAATATCCCGAACTACCAGCTCTGCCGCTCTCACAGAAGGAACACCGTAAGATGCCAAATTTCCGCTGTGCGCTCCTGCAACACCAAGCTTGATCGTTTCAGCCGATTTATGGGAAGCATCAGAAGTCTTTTCAGATTCACCGCATGAGATAAGAAAGAATCCGTACAAAATAACTACAGCTAATGCAATAAGCTGTTTTCTAAAACCACACTTCATAATAATTTGTCCTTCAATTAGTTTTTAAATAAATACAGTTAATTATAAAATGCGCATTGATAAAAAATCAAACTTTTATACAGCAATTCCCAATGGTCATATAACCTGTTGAATTTACAACAAAAAAGTTTACGAAAAGTATAGTTCAAAAATATTGATTAAATCAACAGGTTATCGTACTGTCGGGAATCGCTATTTTTATAATAATATGACCGTATTGAGTCAAGATAAAAGCATTTATAACAGAAATTTATTTCAAAAATACTTGCCGTTTCATTAAGATGTTTATAATTATATATTGCTTGATCAAGTTTTCGCATTAAACTTAAGTTGAGCGATTTTTTGCGAAGATATGTGTTGAAATCCTGATGCATAAGGATTTGCAAAAACTGCAGACATACTCGTGGATATGTAGAGAATTTTTGTGAAGCCTTTATGCGCAAGAGATCGGCGCAGATTGAGTAAAAAATTGCTCAATTTAGGTTAAAACAAATTATAAGGAGCATAGTACATTGCTTCGCAAATTAACCAAAGCAATAAACTTGAGCATAGCTGTGGATAATGGCAATATTGCAACATTATTAAGTAATTAGATTAAGTTTATTGGGAGTTAATGCTTATTTTGAAAAGAATAGGAATAGTTGTAAAGGCAGATGCAAAGGCCGGAAAAAAGGCCGATGAACTTGAAAACTGGCTGCGGTCAAAAGGCATGGATATTGTAAGGAAAGAAACTTCTCCTCCTCGAAAATTTTCGATCCCAGGCGAATCTTCTGCGCCACCGGATCTTTCCTGTATTTTCGTTATGGGTGGTGATGGAACTTTTTTAAACGCTGTCTGCTGGATAGGAGAGCAAGACATCCCCATTCTCGGCGTAAAGTTTGGCGAGGTAGGTTTCCTGGCGGAAATTACAGAAAAAAACCTGTTTGCTGTGGCTGAATCCATTTTAAATGAAGATTTTACCATAAAGCCCAGGATGCGCCTTCTTGTAAAAGTTTTTAGAGGAGGAAAGGAAATCGCCCGCGAAACTGTCCTGAACGATATGGTTATTAACAGGGGGGCTTTTGCCAGGCTGGCACATATAAAAACATATATAGATGATAACTATTTGACCACCTATAGCGCCGACGGCCTTATCGTGGCAACCCCAACCGGTTCTACAGCCTATTCACTTGCTGCCGGAGGGCCAATTATACATCCGGATGTAAAAGGAATAATAATGACACCTATTTGCCCCTTTACTCTAACAATACGACCTTTAATAGTTCCTGAATCAGTATCCATAAAAATCATGCTTGAAGAAAAGTCGTCAGATGTTATGCTTACTTTTGACGGCCAGGCGGGTCTTGAAATAAATGAGAAAGATACTATTATCGTGAAAAAAGGGCTCCATCCTATCAATATGATAACCATGGAGGACAGGCCCTATTTTGATGTGTTAAAAACTAAATTACGTTGGAGTGGCGGTCGTGTTTAGGTTGAAAAAACCGGCATGGCAATTATAACTGTTTGTGTTTGCTTCATAATTCTTTTGAATGCATTTGTATGCTTAAAGAACTTTCCATTAAAAATTTTACAATAATTGAGAATCTTCATATATGCTTTTCAGGCGGTCTAACCATATTAAGTGGTGAAACCGGAGCAGGCAAATCCATCATTATAAATGCCGTTAATCTTTTACTGGGCAGCAGAGCATCAGCAAAACTCATTAGAACCGGCGCTGAAACAGCTGAACTTGAAGCATTATTTAAAATAACTCCGGAAAGCAGAGCTTTTAAAATTCTTGATGAACAAGACTGCAAAGCATCTGAAGAATTATTGATAAGAAGAATTATTTCCAGCGGAGACCGACACAGAATTCACATAAACGGACATCTTGCAACTATACAGATGCTGAGCCGGCTAACTGAAAATATGACCAGTGTGTCCGGGCAGCATGCCCATCAGGGTCTTCTAAAAGAAGATTTTCAACTGATGATTATTGATCAGTTCGGTAATCTGACACCTGTACGCGCCAAAATTTACAGGTTTTTTCATAAAATTATTCCATTGATTCAGAAGCTTCGTAAACTTAACAAGATAAGAAACAGGCGGGCTGAGCATATTAATTTGCTGAAATTTCAAAAAAAAGAAATTTTAGACGCTTCTATAAAACATAGAGAAGATGCTTCCCTTGAACAGGAAAGAATAAGATTAAAAAATGGAGAAAATCTTTACAGCGCAGTTTACAGCAGTATTGAAGATCTTTACAGCGCAAACGGGGCTGTAGTTGAAAGGCTTGTTGAGGTGAAAAAGAATCTTGACAAAGCAGCTGCAATAGATCCCGAACTGACATCAAAGGCAAAAGAACTAAGTGAAGCTACGTTTCGCATAGAGGATATAGCTGAAGAGCTTAGAATTTACCTGAAAAATATACCAATAGATGATAAGCGCCTGGAAGGGGTGGAATCGCGCCTGGATATCCTTACAAGGTTGAAGCGTAAATACGGAGGAACCCTTGAAGCGGTAATTGCGCATCTTGAAACCATAGATCAAGAACTTGCCGGAATTGAAAACATCTCCGGTCAAATCAATGATACCGAAGCAAAGCTTTCGGAATTGCATAGAGACTTATCCCGGTTATCCTTAGAACTTTCATCTAAAAGATCGCAAACCGCAAAATTACTTGCAAAAAAAGTTGAAAAAGAGCTTGCCTCACTTCGAATGTCCGGGAGCAAATTTAAGATATCCTTACAAACAATACCGAAAAATGACAACTCAGATCCCCACCTTGTTGTCAAAGGAAATACTATAAATGAAGCAGGAATTGATCAGGTAAATTTTTTGATCGCTCCTAATGCGGGAGAAGACCTTAAACCTATGGCAAGCATAGCCTCAGGAGGAGAACTCTCAAGAATTGTTCTTGCTTTAAAGGCTATATTGGCCGAGGAAGGATCGGTGGAAACCCTGGTTTTTGATGAGGTGGATGCCGGAATTGGAGGAAGTGTAGCCGAAGCTGTCGGCAGAAAGCTGTCTAAACTTGCCCGCTATCATCAGATAATCTGCATTACACATCTGCCGCAGATCGCAAAATTCGGCGATAATCATTTCAGGATAACAAAAAATGTTTCGCAGGGCAGAACTATCACCTCTATCAACCCGCTAAATGAAAAAGACCGCATAAAAGAAATAGCCAGAATGCTGGGCGGCATGGAAATTACAAAGACAACTCTTGATCATGCGCGTGAAATGCTTAAAAAGCATATATAAAAACAGGTGATCTTTTTATGTTTCCCAGTATTCAATGCATGAATCAACTGCAACGTCTGAGACTGTGCATAATTTAACATAAGAAATATGTCCATTTACCGTGATGTCTGATGTTACATAACAATGAGCTTGTAAATTTCTGATAGAGTCCATCCATCATGTTGTATATAAAGCAAGACAGGGGTTTTACTCTCATTGAGCTGATAGTTGTGGTTTCTCTTGTCAGTATTATGCTTTTTTTATATATCCCAAAATTTCAGAAGGTAGTTGTTCTTGATAATACAAAAAAAGTATCTCGCTGGATTATCGGTAAAATAAAGGCATTAAAGGAAGGTTCAATCACTAACTATAAGAATTATTTTTTACATATTGATTTAGATAATAACAGAATATGGGTAACAGATGAATTAATGTCGGAAGAAGAAATGCAGAATGCTGAACAACAAGGTTTAAAGCTCCCGGATGATATAAAATTGGTGGATGTTGAATATCCAGGTAAAAACAAGATTTTGTTCGGGCGGGCAGATATTTTTTTTTATAAAAAAGGATATTCCGACAAAGCATTGATTCATATTGAGGACAGCAATAATAAACAGTTTTCTTTTCTTATAGAACCTTTTTTATCTAACGTCAGACTGTATGAAGATTATGTGGAGTTTGAAAACTGACAGCTCGCTGATATTGCGGCCCGGCTTTTCGCTGCTTGAAATTTTGCTGGCGATGTCCATCATTGCAATTGTCTTTTTAACTATATTTAAGATGCATAAACAGACTATATCAATTAATTATGCGGTGAAGTTTTATACCATTGCGCCGATATTGGCTCATAATAAAATAGAGAAGCTCGAATTAAGCTCAGGTTATAAAAGTGCTTATGATTCAGGAGAGTTCGGTGATAATTATCCTGGTTACAGGTATAATGTTTCCATAAATGATGCTGATTCCGAATTTCTTGGAGATGTTGCAGGTGATCTAAAGAAAATAGATGTTACCGTATTTACTGATATTGAAGAATTTTCGTATAATCTCAGGGCATATAGGTTTATACAAAATTAAGAATTTTGTAGCCCAAATTGTTACGAGATATTGAGTTTAATTAAAATGATAGAGCGAAGCGATACCACAAATTTTCAATTTTCAATTTTCAATTTTCAATTTGGTTCTCGCTTGTCCAGCCTGGGTTTTACCCTGATCGAAATTCTGATTGCAATGTTTATCTTCAGCATAATTATCACAACTATTTTCAGTTCATTTAATGCAATGCTGAATAACTCCGGCTCTATATCTGAAGGGCTTGCCACATACGATATGGCTAAAAATTGCCTTAACAGAATCATTGCTGATCTTAAATCCTTCCACACACACATCCCTTGTGATACCTCTTTAAATTTCGACAGACTGCTGGGAGCATATCGTATTGTAGGAGAAAATACCGATGTGGGCAGCAGAGCATTCTCAAAACTAAGATTTACTTCTCTGGCGCATATAAATCTTAAGCATGAAATGCAGTATGGAATTGCGGAACTTGTTTATTATGTTCAAGAAATAGATAAAGATAATTATGTTATCCGAAGATCAGACAGTCTGTATCCCTATAAATTTTTTAAAAAAAAAGATAGTGATCCATTGTTATGTGAAAAAGTAAAATCACTGGAATTCAAATATTACGACTCTGATGGAAATGAATACAATTATTGGGATTCACAGTCCGATGAGTTTAGTCATTCGACTCCAAGGGCAATAAGTATAAAACTTGAGGCGGAGGATGAACCAAACTCTATTTTGATAGAAGCAATGGTAACAATTCCTGTTTATAGAGAAAAACAGGTAACATTCAATAATGATTAAAAGAATATTAAGCAATAACCAAGGGGTGGCAATTCTTGTTACAATTGCAGTAATAACGATATTAATTACAATAACATTGGAGTTAAATAGAAAAAGCAGAGCTGTGATTGCATCCACTGCAGCAATCAGGGATCAATATACATTGTCGTATATGGCGTCCTCAGGCATAAATGCAGCAATTGCTTTGCTTGTTAAAGATAAACTCGAATCAGAAACAGACTCCATACAGGAAGACTGGGCTAATCCTGATAAGATTTTTTGTTTATTGGAAGATATCCCCTTTGAGGATGGCGTAATAAAATTAAAAATCAGTGACGAACTCAGCAAAATCCAGATTAATGCACTTGTAGTATATCCTGATGCCAGTGAATTCAATGAATCGCAAAAGAATCTCTGGAATCGTTTTTTGCGGCTTATATTTTTTGAACGCGAATTGCCTGAGAAAATTGATCCTTCCTGCATAATAAATTCCGTTAAAGACTTGCTGGATTTTGATGATTCAATTACAGGCTTAAGTGGGGCGGAATCAGAATATTACCAGGACATTGAAACTCCATATTGCCTCAGGAATGCTCCATTATCTGATTTAAACCAGCTTGCAATGGTAAAAGGCGTTAGCCCCGAAATTTTTTATAACTATAATGAACTGCCCGGTATTTCAGAATATATGACTGTCTATGGCGTGACAAATTCTGGCAGTACTTATGCTGGGGAAATTAATATCAACACGGCAGAGTCTCATATTATTGCGGCTTTATTGCCTGCTGATAGCCAGCATCTATCTTCGGCTATTTGTGAATACCGTCAGGAAAAATCAGGCTTAAAATATCTCCATGATTTATCAAGCAATACATGGTATAAAAATGTTTTCGGATGTGAGGATATTGAGATTGATTCAAATCTAATTACAACTTCAAGCGATTTTTTTCGAATTGTGTCTGCTGCGAAACTGCGGAAAATGGAAATGACTACAACCGCAATAGTTCAGCGCGTAAAAGATGCTAAATCGAACAAGTGGAAATGCAAAATTTTAAGCTGGCAGGCTGAGTAAATCTGACATATAGACTTTTCAGACAATTCATTTTACAAAGATAGAAGGAGGACTTCGAATAAGGCGTACATGTTAGGACGTCGACGATAAGTCCGACCGATAATGCAGTTAAATTATTTGCCTGAAAGTCTATATCAAGTATTATGAGAAAGGGGTGTTGCAAGGATTGATGTTTTTCTTAATAAAACCAATAGATTGGAATTAAAATGCTTTTTAGCGCCAATCCTTTGACTTCACCGAGAAAAATGGGGTACTTTTCAACACCCTTGAGAAAGCTTCAAAATATATTTTTAAATGCCACGAGCAAAAAGATACTTGGGCTTGATATTAGATATGATTCCGTATCTTCTGTGCTAGTAAAGAGTAATATTAGGGAAAACTTTATAGAAGCTCATGAATATATTCCCATATCAGATCAAAAAGACCTTGATAACATAATATCATATTCGCTTGATATTATTACAAAAAAAATGGATATATCTGATTCTGTATGCATTGCTTCATTCCCTTCCGACCAGATTTCGTATAGAAACATTCAGGTGCCTTTCAAAAATCGGAAAAAGATAAGACAGATCCTGCCTTTTGAACTTGAAAACATCCTGCCTTTTCAGGTGGAACATCTTGTAATTGATTTTGACTCTCTAACATCTGGAGACCGCAATAATTTAATCGTGGCGGCTGTTGAAAAAGCCGGCATTCAATTATACCTTAACAAACTAAAATCTTTTAATGTTAATCCAAAAATAATAACGGTCGGAGGTTCAGCCTCAGTACTGTGCCTGGCCAAGCTTGCAGATACTCCTGACAATTTTCTTTTTGTAGATACAGGAAATGAAAAGTGCGCTGTATTCATAGTAAAATCAGGACAGTTGCATTATATCCGTTCATTTAGAATAAATGCAGTTAATTCCTCAAAAATAAAATCACTATGCACAAATATAAATCTGACAATTTCTGCTTTTGAAAAGATTTTCCACCTTGATTTTCTACCGGATTTAATTATTGCAACAGGAAACGGCATTGTTGAGACTGGATTTGAAGAGAAAATGGAAAATATTCTGGGAATTTCCGTAAAGCCAGCGGATCTTCTCACTGATACATTAGTTCAAATAAAAAATCATCCTGGAAATTTCTGGAAGCCTGAAAGAATGGACAATGCATTTGCGCTATCGCTGGTTGAACTAAAAGGACTTAATAGTTTTAATTTTAATAAAAAATTTTTTCCATTAAAAAAATATTGGAGAGAAAATAAAAAGGGCTTGGCTATAACGGGATTTCTTGCTGGAGTAGTTCTGGCAACATCATTTTCCAATGTAATGCTTGATACTTATTTAATGAACAAAAAATTATCAAGCATAGAGCATAAAATAACCGATTTATTTAAAACAACTTTTCCAGATGTAAAAAATATTGTAAATCCACTGCATCAGATGCGTGTTGGAATAGAAAAGTTTTATAACAGCTCTTTATTACAGGGAAAAACTCTTAGAAATATCCATACAATTGATATCCTTAATGAAATCAGCAGGCTCATCCCAAAGGACATTGATGTTGAGATTACAAAGTTTGTGTTTGGATTTGAAAGCGTAATGCTAACGGGAAATACAGATACATTTAATTCTGTAAACATAATTAATAGTAAGCTTGAGCAGGTACAATTTTTTAAAAAAGTTACAATAAGTTCGGCCAATGTTGACAAAGCTGAAAACCGTGTGCGCTTTAAGTTGCAAATTAAGCTATAGGTAACACTTTTAGCCTGTTTTAAAAAAATTCTGAACTCACCACCACAACCATTTATCTGTATTGTTCAGTCCGGGTACCGCTCGGGCCTTCGCCGGGATGCGTCCTCTTTGGGGCAGGCTTACTCCCTTAACTTCTCCATAAAAATCAAATGCTTGTCAATTTCAGAATTTTTCCCACAAAGAGCTTATATCGAATATCCAGGGCTTGGGACTTGCCTTGACTTCCATAATCGGAAATTGTAGGCTTTGTGCCGTGCCCGGCACACAACAGTATAAACAAGATTCTGTTTACGAAAAACCTGTAGGTTGAATTATTCAATTTTGGTGAACGTAAAGTTGAGATCAAACGTAAGCTAAGGGATTTTAATAAGAATTTACAGGATGTGTTTTGATAGTTTAATCCTGAACATCCTGTCAAAAAAGTCTTTTAGAAAGACCTAACTAGTTATAGTTATAATGGTTTTAAAAAATATAAAGCTGAACAGACGTGAAGAATATTCATTATATGCGGCAGCAGTTATTATCTGTATATTTGTTTTAATTCAATTTATATTATTCCCAATTATTAATAAAAGGGAACGCATTACAAGGGCTATTCAGGTTAAAACAAAAATACTTGAGGAGATGACAGCTCTTAAGTCTAAATACGATGCCATAAGTAACAAAGCTGATTTATCAAAGTCACGCTTTGCAAAAAGAGAAAAAAACTTTACACTTTTTTCCATGATAGACAGCCTTGCCGGAAAAGCAGCAATCAAAGATCACATTGTTTATATGAAGCCTTCAAGTTCGGTCTCTAAAAACAGTCAATACAAGATATCATCGGTAGAAATAAAGGTTCAGAATGTAACTTTAAATGAGCTTATTCCGTATCTTTATATGGTAGAAACATCAAACAATAACGTCTTTATTATGAGGCTTTCAATTTCAAAATCTGGCGGGCAGGAAAATTTTATCAATGCTGTTCTTAAGGTCAAAACAATAGAAATGGTTGTGTCTTAGTGTCTTTGTGGGAACTATTATATATAATTATAAAACGATATTATTTATTAATATTAAACATCTTGTTAATAACTGCTGCCGGTTATTTCGGTATAAAAATTTTTTACGAGATAATGACAGAGGATATAAACAATATTAACCTGGCAAGTGTTACAAGCAAAGGGAAAATATCATATAAGGAAAATAATAATCATAAAAGCTTGTCTTATTATAGCCCAATTATTAAACGTGATCTTTTAAAAACAAAAAAAAAATCAAACAAGGTCTTAAAAAACAAGATTAATTTAGAGGCACTGAAGCATACTGATTTAAAGTTAAGATTATATGGAACTATTACTGCGAATGATAAACAAACAGCTTACGCTGTTATTAAAGAACAAAAAGCCAAAATACAACGTTTGTACAGAGTCGGTGATAAAATTCAGAATGCAACAGTAAAAATGATTCTCAGAGAAAAAGTTGTGCTAAATATAAACGGAAGAGATGAGATCCTTGAGATGTGGAAATTGTCAAAAAGTCAAAAAATCGACAGTAAATTAAAATGAAATCATTCAGCGATCGTTTAAAAGGCATTTTGTGTTTATTTATTGTTGTCAGTTTTGCTTTTACATCCATTGCATCAGCATCTGAAAATTCGGCAAATGAAAATGGGAGTGAAATAAAATATACTGATAAAGTAATAAATATCAGACAGGAAAGGTCAAACAGGTCGGCTATTGTCAAAAAGCTGCAGCCAGGAGATAAAGTCAAAGTCGGTTTTTTAAGAAAAAATTGGTATGCGGTCTTTAGTTCAGACAAACAACCAGCCAAGGAGAATGAGGCAATTGGATATATTTTCGCTCCATTGCTTTATTCTTTTACAAAATCATCCGCAAAAACAGAAAAATCAAATAAATTATTGAAGGAGAAAAAAGAATCAGAACAATTAGTCTCCATAGATTTCAACAACGTTGATATAAGCGTATTTATTAAATTTATAAGTGAACATACCGGCAAGAATTTTGTTATAGATCAAAGAGTTAAGGGGGCTGTAAATATAATTTCTCCTTCTAAAATTTCAGTTGAGGAAGCTTACAAGGTTTTTGAATCTGTTCTGGAAGTCCATGGTTATTCTACGGTAAAATCAGGCAAAGTAATTAAAATAGTCCCAACCCATGATGCGCGTTCAAAAAATATTGAAACCATGTTTAAAGAGCAAGCAAGATCACCAGAAGATAAAGTCGTTACGCAACTAGTACGCTTAAAATATGCTAATTCTAGTGAAATTAAAAAGCTTTTTGCTCCTTTAATTTCCAAAAACAGCTTGGTTTTGGCCTATTCTCCTACAAACATGCTTGTGATTACTGATACTTATTCAAACATAACAAGACTGCTAAAAATTCTTGATGTCATTGATGTTACAGGTACTGGCCTGGAACTTTCCGTTATTCCGCTTGAATTTGCAGGTGCCGAAAAGCTGGTAAAACTATTGACAACTGTATTCCAAACGCGGGTTAAACCCCAAAAAAAAGATTTGGGAAAATCTGTTAAGTTTGTGGCAGATGAACGGACAAATACAATTGTATTACTTGCCAGCGAAGACGAAACCGCAAAAATAAAAAAGCTGATAAATCTTCTTGATAAAAAAACTCCGCGGAGCGAAAAAAAAATTCGTGTTTATTATCTTGAGAATGCTTCAGCAGAAAAATTGGCTGAAGTTCTTCAGTCATTATCTTCTAAAGAAAAAACAGCTTCAAAAGGAACGAAAAAGCCGGTTGTTTCTGAGCAAATCATAATTACAGCAGATAAGGCTACAAACAGTCTTATCATAATGGCAGATAAGGATGATTACCAGGTTCTTGAGGAGACGATAATAAAACTAGATATTCCAAGAGCAATGGTTTATATTGAATCTTTGATCATAGAAGTCAACGTTAACAAAGATTTTGATTTAGGGGCAGAATGGGTAGCAATGGGAAAAACAGATATAAGCAGCAAGGAGGGTGCATGGGGAGGCGGATTCGGCGGCAGCAACGATTATGGCAGCACAAGCGGGATGACTCCAACTGATGGAAGTTTGGGCACTTTCCCTGCTGGTCTTTCACTTGGTATTTTTAGTGAACTCCTTGATATAGGTGGAATAAAATTTCCCGGAATATCAGCACTTATTCAAGCTTACAAAAAGGACAAAGATGTTCATATACTTTCTACGCCCCAGATTTTAACTGCTGATAATGAGGAGGCTGTAATAACTGTCGGCAAAAATATTCCTTATCTAACAAAATCAGGTACCACCTCAACAACTGAAACATATAATTCTTATGAATACAAAGATGTTGGAATAACTTTAAAGATTACACCTCAAATCAGCAAAGACCGAATGGTAAATCTTAGAATTTTTCAGGAAATAACCAAACTGGACGAGCTATCAAAGACGGGTGCAACAAATCCAACCACATTAAAGCGAACCATAGAAACTACTGTAATCGTAAAAAATAAAAATACGATTGTAATAGGCGGGCTCATTGATGACAGCTTTTCGAACACAGAATATATGATACCATGTTTGGGAGACATACCCCTTGTTGGGTGGCTTTTCCGTTCCCTGTCGGAAACGCAGGAAAAAACCAACCTTTTTATTTTCTTGACACCTCATGTTATAAAAAATCCTTTTGAAATAAAGGAACTATATAAAGAAAAAAAAGAGCTGATTGACAAGATGGAAGAGTCAGAGATCAAAATGTATAAAAAGAATGCCGGTGAATCCTTATCTGATCCAACGAACAGGAATTTAAAAACCTTTTTATTATTAGACTGATTATGAATAAATCTCTTTTACAGATACTTAAAGATAAATCTTTAGTTTCAGAAGAAGAGATAAAAGATATCCGGAAGATAATAAAAGAAAAAGAAGGTAACAATGGAGAACTACTTGTAAATAAAAATATTATTACTGAAACCCAACTCCTTGAAGCCTTAAGCGTTTTGTACGATATTCCATTCCATCAAGAACTCCCTCTTGACCATATCAATAATGATTTTACCAAAAAGGTATCAATTCAATTTCTTAAACAATATGTCATGGTTCCTTTGACGGACAACAGGAAGGTTGTTGATGGCCCTGTCAGCATAATAGCAATAAATGGCCTTGTCAGCTTGCAGGCAATTGATGACCTGGTAAGGATTCTTGACATTAATGTTTATAAAATCGTTCTTTCAACAAAGGATTCCATTACTTCCGCCATAAACATAAGCTATGATATCGGCAGAGATTCCGCTCAACAGCTTGTCCAGGACATGAAAGAAAACGGAAGTATTACCATAAGCGGACTTGAAGATACTGCAGATCTTTTGGATGATACCGGTGATGCGCCTATTATTAAGCTTGTTAATCATATTATCTCTCAATCCATTAAAGCTCGTGCGAGCGATATTCATATTGAGCCATACCAGAACAATTTTAAAGTCCGTTACCGCGTGGACGGCATACTTTATGGCCTTCTTTCTCCTCCCATGGGGATTCAGCCTGCTCTAATTTCCAGAATCAAGGTCATGGCAAAAATGAACATTGCTGAAAAACGCCTTCCCCAGGACGGACGGTTTGAAGTCAGAATCGGTGGCCAGAATATTGATGTAAGGGTTTCTACAATTCCGTCTTCCTTTGGTGAACGTTTAGTTCTAAGGCTTCTTAACAAATCCGGTTCATTGCTTAGACTTTCTGAAATCGGCCTTTCTTCAGAACGACTTGTTTTGCTGAAAAATCTTGTTAGATCTCCAAATGGTATTATTCTTGTTACAGGACCTACCGGAAGTGGTAAGACAACAACTCTGTATGCAATTTTATCATCCATAAATATACCCGATGTTAATATCATAACCATAGAAGATCCGATAGAATATCAGATTAAAGGTATCAGCCAGATGCAGGTCAATCCAAAGATAAACCTTACTTTTGCTCGGGGACTCAGATCAATTGTAAGGCAGGATCCTGATGTCATACTTATAGGAGAAATACGGGACAGGGAAACAGCAGAAATAGCTGTTCATTCAGCCTTAACCGGGCACCTTGTTTTTTCCACGCTTCACACAAATGATTCTGCAAGCGCTATTACCCGTCTTGTTGATATCGGCATCGAACCTTTTTTAATTTCATCATCGGTTATAGCTGTCGTAGCGCAGAGATTAATCCGTATTCTTTGCAGTTATTGCAAAGAAGCAACAAAGCCGGATTATATTGCTCTTGATGAACTTGGAGTCATTCCGGATAAATTCAAAGAGGGTAAGATATACAAAGCAAAAGGTTGTAAAAAATGTTTTAATACTGGTTATAAGAGTAGAATGGCTATTTTTGAGATTATGGTATTGAACAGCCATTTAAAAAGTTTGATACTTAAGACCTATGATTCATATATAATAAAAAACGAAGCTTTGAATCAGAACATGATCACTTTACGTCAAGATGGAATACAAAAGGTTTTGGAAGGCATTACGACAATTGAAGAGGTGCTTAGAATCACACAGCAATAAATAATTTTTTAAAATGAAAACCAGACTAAAATATTACAGCAAAATTATTATTTTTATACTAATTTCTTTTGTTTTTTCTCTTACCGCCTTTGCCCATGCAACCCAAAAAATTGGTGAACATATTAATTTATTAAACCAAAAGACGGATAAACAAATAATTTTTTTTCTTTACCCTGTTTTTTTCTTCATAAAATACCTTTCAGGAGTTGATAGCGACCGCTGCAGGATGTATCCTTCCTGCTCTGCATATTGTGTCGAAGCTTTAAAAAAACATGGGCCTTTATTAGGCTGGGTTATTACTTGCGATCGGCTTTTAAGATGCGGCGGGGACGAAATATATCTTTCAACTCCAATATGGGTAAATGGTAAAAAGCGTTTCCACGATCCTGTGAGTAATAATGACTTCTGGTGGTAAAATGAATCCAGCTTATTCAACCTCAAAGATTTACATGATTATCAGTTTGGCGTTCTTTAGTTTAATAGTACTTCCTGAAAAATCCTTTGCTGAGTTTGATCAGAAACCTGTGCTTAAAATAGATTCTGATACGCAGTATAATTTTGCAGAATATTATTTTTCAAACAAAGAATATTTCAGAGCCATAGGCGAATACAAAAGGTTTATATATTTTTTCCCTGAAGATGCCATGGCCCCATTGGCGGCTTATAAGATCGGAGAATCATATTTCAAGAGCAGGCGTTTCAGAGAAGCAGTTATTTCCTTTAAAACAATTATCAATCAATATGCTGATACCGAACTGTTAGTAAAGTCTTATTTCATGATCAGCGAATGTCTTGTCCTTCTTGATGAATATGGACCTGCAATTTCCAACCTTCATAATCTAATACTAATAACTGACGATGTGCAAACTAAGGATGAAGCTTTTTACAAAATAGGATGGATATACCTTGAAATAGAGGCATGGGAAAATGCAAAGCTTTATTTTTCTAAAATCAGCAGACAGAACAGTCATAAATACAGTTTAAAAAAACTTTCTGATGAACTTAACAGCGAGGCAACAATTCCGAAAAAAAATCCAAAGTTAGCGGGAATTTTGTCTATAATTCCAGGAGCAGGCTTTTTATACTGTGAAAGATACCAGGATGCATTGATTGCATTCCTGCTGAATGGAGCTATAATATGCGCTGCATATGAGGCTTTTGATAATGATAATGCTGCACTGGGGGGAATTATAGCTTTTGTTGGAACAGGTTTCTATGCAGGCAATATTTACGGTTCAGTCAGCAGCGCTCATAAATACAATAAAAACAAGAAGAAACGATTCATAGAAAAATTGAAAGAAAATACGAAAATCAGATTTTCAGCCGATTATAATAATACTGGCGTTTTAATTTCTTTCAACTATCTCTTTTAATTCAATACCAACAAAAGAATCTGACTACTGTCAAACCAAGTGTTATTCATGAGCCTTTTGCAGAAACAATGCCGATCAGCAAATCGCTACCATATAATGTGCTAAAACTCATGCCACTCTACAATATATGGCACAGGCAACGTGGTTTCATGTGTTTCTGCAAGAGGCTCTTATGTAACATTAACTGTTTGCTGGTGAGTTTCAGGTACAGTTTTCTCTGATTGCGACGTCAAGTCCATCTCATCCGGTTTTTTGTCCATATCTTCTTCAGTACCGGCAGACTTTTTTTCTGCTATCTTTTCTAGTGGCTTTTCTTCTTTTTTCTCAGGCTTGACCTTCTCTACCGCAACCTCTTTCTTTTTAACAGCAAAACTTTTTTCCCCTTTTGTTTTCTTCTTTTTACTCTTTTCCGTGGCAACAAGTTCAATCATAGAAACAAACGCAGCATCTCCCGGACGTCTTCTCAGCTTAACAATCCTTGTATATCCTCCCGACATTGCACCAAAGCGCTCATTAGCTTCAGCGAACAGTTTGTGAACAACGTCTTTCTCCCTTATTATTGAAAGTGCCTGCCGTCTTGCATGAAGATCTCCCCGTTTTGCAAGAGTAATCAGATGGTCTGCCCAGCATCTTAATCCTTTTGCTTTTGTATCAGTAGTACTGATACGTTCATATTTAAACAAAGAAGTGACCATGTTCCTGAACATGGCATCTCTGTGACTACTATTTCTATTTAATTTCAATCCAGCTTTTCGATGTCTCATAGATCAGCTTGCTCCCCTTCATCTGTATCTTCCTCAGGAGGCACAAATCCTTCAAGCTTCATACCCAAAGAAAGACCCATCTCGTTTAAGACTTCCTTGATCTCATTCAAAGATTTTCTACCAAAGTTTTTTGTCTTAAGCATTTCTGCTTCGGTTCTACTTACCAACTGATAAATCTTTAGTATATCGGCATTTTTGAGGCAATTAGCGCTACGAACAGAAAGCTCAAGTTCCTCAACACTTCTGTAAAGATTTTCATTAAACGGAGGCTCCTGCAACTCATCATTTTTTTTCTCGGCTTTCGGTTCAATTTTTTCATCAAAATTAATAAAAATCGTCAACTGCTCTTTTAAAATCTTGGCGGCGTATGCGACTGCATTTACGGGCAGTATACTTCCATCTGTCCAGACCTCTAATGTGAGCTTATCATAGTCAGTTTTCTGCCCCACCCTGGCATTACCTACTACATAATTTACACGCTTAATAGGAGAAAATACTGCATCAACAGGTATTGTGCCTAAAGGTGCATCTTCATCATTATTCGCTTCGGATAAAGAATATCCTTTCCCGACTTTAACGGTCATACTTATATTCAGTTTCGCATTTCTGGAAAGGGTTGCAATATGTGCATCAGGGTTATAGACATCGCATCTTCCGTCATCACTAATTATATCGCCGGCAGTTACTTTTCCCTCTCCCTCGACATTAATGTAAACTGTCTTTGGTTCGGGATGGACTACTTTGAAACGCACCTCTTTCAAGTTTAGAATAATCTCGGAAACATCCTCAAGCACACCTGGAATAACGCTGAATTCATGCATTACAGCATCAAATTTTACCGCTACTATTGCAGATCCATACAAAGAAGAAATTATTATCCGCCTTAAAGAATTGCCAATCGTTATGCCAAATCCTCTTTCAAGAGGCTCACAAACAAACTTGCCATAAGTAGGTTCGCTGGTTACCTGCACCTTTTCCGGCCTTATCATTTCTTGCCAGTTCATGTACATAAGTTCATTTGACGCCATATTTTATCTCCGAATTAAATTTATGGGGATTTAGGTTATTCACTCATTCCAATTGCAAAAAATTCTGTCTTTTACTTGGAATAAAGCTCCACTATAAGCTGCTCCTGGATAGGCATTGTAAGATCTTCTCGGACAGGATAACCTTTTACTATACCCTTCAAATTCTCTTTTTCCAGATCAAGCCACTGTGGAATACCTCTTCGAACAACCGCGTCAAGTGAATCTTTTATGGCCTGCATGTTACGGCTTTTTTCACGTATTTCAACAACATCACCCATTTTTATCAGATATGAAGGAATATTTACCTTCTTGCCATTAATAAAAAAGTGACTATGCTTGACAAGCTGACGGCCTTGAGTTCTTGAATTAACAAAGCCCAAACGATAAACAACATTATCAATCCGACGTTCCAGCAATACAAGTAAATTTGTTCCAGTTATACCCTTCTGACGGTCCGCTCTCTTAAAAAACAGACGGAATTGCTTTTCGGAAAGACCATACATACGTTTTACCTTCTGCTTTTCACGAAGCTGAATAGCATAATCTGAATTTTTTCTTCCACGACGCTGGCCATGCTGACCCGGTGGATAACTCCGTCTGTCAAAAGCACATTTATCAGAATAACAGCGATCTCCTTTTAGGAACAATTTTAAATTTTCTCGTCGGCAAAGCCTACAAACTGACCCTATATATCGTGCCAAATTCTCCTCCTTTTTTTATATAGTGTCCGAACAAAAATAGAAAACTTTTTCAAGTTCAAGGAAGGCGCAAATTTTAACCACAGGAATACATTGAGTATTTCGAGGATTAAAATTTAAGCCTGACGCAGACATTGGAAAAATTAGCAGTTTTCGTTCAGGCACTATCTATACCCTGCGTCTTTTTGGTGGTCGGCAACCATTATGTGGAATAGGAGTAACATCTTTGATCATAACAACATTAAACCCTGCGGCTTGCAACGAGCGAAGCGCCGATTCCCTTCCTGCTCCAGGACCCTTTACATATACTTCAACAGTCTTCATCCCATGTTCCATCGCCTTTTTTACAGCATCTGCTGCTGCCAGTTGAGCAGCAAATGGTGTGCTCTTTCGAGATCCTTTAAATCCCTGAACACCGGCGCTTGACCAGGTAATAACATTACCGGCAGGATCTGTAATAGTAATTATTGTATTATTGAAAGTAGATTGAATATGCACTATTCCATTCGGAATGTTTTTCTTTTCTTTCTTTTTAGTACGGACTATTTTAGCCATAAATAAAGTCTCTTTCTCCTCTTACGGGTTGCAGGCTAAGATTAAAATTATTTACCCGAATCACTTCCTTTTCTCTCCACCTCTCTTCTTAACAGCCGATCTTTTCGGCCCCTTTCTTGTGCGCGCATTAGTACTTGTCCTCTGTCCCCGCACAGGAAGCGATTTTCGGTGGCGGAGGCCACGATATGATCCAAGCTCCATCAGCCTTTTTATATTCATAGAAATATCGGTACGGAGCTCACCTTCAACCTTATATTCACTGTCAATAACCTTGCGAATATTATTAATCTCGGCTTCTGACAAATCATCACTCTTGGTATCAGGATCAATGTTAAGCTTTGTTAGTATGCGTTTAGATATTGTCCTGCCAATTCCATAAATGTATGACAGCGCTATCTCAATTCGCTTTTGTCTAGGTAAATCTACACCCGCAATTCTTGCCAAAGTTTATCCTCCTCTATCCCTGCCTCTGTTTGTGCCGTTTATTTTCGCAGATCACTCTTACAACACCTTTTCTTCGAATTATTTTACACTTACTGCAAATTTTTTTAACTGATGCTCTTACTTTCATAAATAAAACTCCCTTTAACAGTCAAAATACAAAATAAGAAAATGACCTAAGTAAGGGCACGATGCGCTGTGCCCTTACTGTTATAGATTTTCAGATTGTTAGGTTCATGGGTTAGTCGGCTTTTAACCCTGAACCTGAATACTTACTTTGATCTATATGTTATTCTGCCGCGAGAGAGATCATATGGTGAAAGCTCGACTGTAACTTTATCTCCCGGCAAAATTTTTATAAAATGCATGCGCATTTTTCCGGAAATATGCGCAAGCACCTCGTGCTTATTTTCCAGTTCAACTTTAAACATTGCATTGGGCAGAGCCTCAAGAACCTTGCCCTCTACCTTTATAGCCTCTTCCTTTGGCATTTTTAACTCCCATTCCTTTTACTTAAGATAATTGGACTGCTTTCTGTAATCGCAATCGTATGCTCAAAATGTGCAGACAAAGAACCATCCTTTGTTACAGCCGTCCATCCATCCTCAAGTATTTTAACATCATAATTTTTTTCATTCACCATGGGCTCTATAGCCAAAGTCATACCTGGTTTTAATCTAACCCCCATACCGGGCTTCCCAAAATTAGGTATCTGAGGTTCTTCATGAAGATCGCTTCCTATCCCATGCCCCACAAACTTGCGAACCACAGAAAAACCGGATGCTTCAACATGCGTTTGGATTGCATGAGAAATATCAGAAAGCCTGCCGCCCGGGACCGCCTTTTCAATACCTTTGTAGAGGGACTCTTCCGTAACCTGAGTCAGTTTTCGGGCAGATTCGGATATCTTGCCAACAGGCACTGTAATAGCTGAGTCACCGTAATAACCGTTTAAAAGAACACCAAAATCCAGGCTAATAATATCACCTTCGTTCAGAGGAGTTTTAGAAGAAAATCCATGTACAACCGTGTTATTAACAGACGCGCATATTGAATAAGGAAAACCCCTGTATCCCTTGAAAGCCGGAATTGCATTTCTCTTGTAAGTCAAACGTTCTGAAAGATCATTTAAATAAAGAGTATCAATTCCAGGTGTTATTTCTGACTCAAGTTTAGAAAGAATTTCAGCAACGACCTGATTACTTGCATAAATCTTTTCAATCTCTTCGGTTGATTTTAAAATAACCATCTTAAGATCTTCCCTTAACCCTATCTCCGCCCTTTTTTAAAAAACCCTCATAATGACGTGTCAACATGTGTGATTCTATTTGAGAAACAGTATCAATGGCTACACCGACAACTATAAGAAGAGCTGTACCACCGAAATAAAAAGGAACGTTAAATTTTGATATTAAAATTGACGGAAGCACACATACTGCTGAAACATATATGGCCCCACCAAGAGTTATTCTAGTTAAAACTCTTTCAATATAGTCCGCTGTACGCTTACCCGGACGGATACCAGGTATATAGCCGCCATGTTTTTTCATATTTTCCGCAACATCATCGGGGTTAAATGTGATAGCGGTATAAAAATAGCAAAAAAAGAATATTAGACCTACAAATAATACTTCATAAATGATGCTGCCGGGTGTTATTGCGGAGACAATATTCTGTATCCATACAACCGCTATAAAACTGCCTATAGTCGCCGGAAACATCATGATTGATGATGCAAAAATAGGTGGTATTACTCCGGATGTATTAATTTTCAATGGAAGATGGGTGCTCTGACCTCCGTACATTTTCCGCCCCACAACCCTTTTAGCATATTGTACCGGTATGCGTCGCTGCCCTTGCTCAACAAATATAATGCAAGCTACGACAGCTATCATAAAAATTGTCAGAATAAGGATTATAAATATTCCCATTTCTCCTGTTGAAAGGAGTTTAAAAGTATTTGCTATCGCAGTTGGCAATCGGGCAACAATACCGGCAAATATTATAAGTGAAATACCATTGCCGATCCCTCTCTCTGTTATCTGCTCACCTAACCACATAATAAATGCTGTTCCTGCCGTCAGGGTAATTACAGTCATAATTTTGAATTCCCATCCAGGATGTATAACCACAGGAGCACCGCCAGGCGAAGTCATTTGTTCAAGGCCGATGCTGATACCAAACCCTTGTATTATACTTAACAATACAGTTCCGTAACGGGTATATTGTGTAATCTTTTTCCGTCCATGCTCGCCCTCTTTTGATAGCCTCTCAAGATGCGGTATAACTACTGTTAAGAGCTGAAGAATAATGGACGCACTTATGTAAGGCATTATCCCTAAAGCAAAAACCGAGAGCCTTTCTAACGCACCGCCTGAAAACATATCAAACAGGCCAAGCAAAGTCCCCTTTGCTCGAGCAAAAAATGAGGCTAGTGCAACAGCATCTATGCCAGGAGTTGGAACATGCACTCCGATACGGTAAACTATAAGAAGAGCAAAAGTATATAATATCCTTTTTTTTAGCTCGGGTATTTTAAATATATTTCCGAACCCATCGCTAACCATACTATAAAACCTCTATATTTCCACCAGCAGCAATAATTTTCTCTCTGGCATTTTTGCTGGCGCTATTTAACCGTATCGTAAGAGGAATCTTTATCTCACCTTGAGCAAGAAGTTTGATACCATCTATTTTACCCTTAACAAGGCCGGAATTAAAAAGAGCATCTTCATCCACTATGCTGTCTTTCTCAAATCTCGACAGGTCACGTATATTAATAACAGCAATATTTTTTCTGAAAATGTTTGTAAAACCACGTTTTGGCAAACGACGATGAATAGGCATTTGACCACCTTCAAAACCAGGCCTCACACCCCCTCCGGAACGACTATTATGTCCTTTTGTGCCCCTACCGGCAGTCTTGCCTCTTCCTGAGCCCACACCACGACCAAGACGTTTTCGAGATTTTCGAGATCCCTCTGCCGGTGACAATTCATTAAGCCTCATCTATCTTCTCCTCAGCCTTCACTAAATGCAAAACTTTGTTTATCATCCCCCGGATAGAAGGAGTATCTATAAATTCAACTGTTCTGTTTATCTTTGCAAGCCCCATACTACGCAGTATCCTGCGATGTTTTTCAGGCCTTCCGATCATGCTTTTAACAAGAGTCACCTTCAATTTGCCAGACATTTATATTTCCCCCTTAAAGTGCATAATATGCATAAATCGTAATATGTTAGTACGATGTAACACATATTATATGCAATAAAGCTTCAAGCATAATACATTCAAAACAGGAAACTGTCTGAGCGTATTAGATATCGTTAAAAAAATTCGGTATAAAATGCCATTTTTGCACGGCTATTTGCTCAATTAGGCTACCAATATAAGACTGAACAGCCTGAGAATTCAATCAGTTAGCAACCACTTAGATTTTGCGTGATTCTATAATTGCCTTAGAACTGAAATGGCGGAAAGTGTTCCGTTTTAAGTTGATAGCCCTCAATTACCATAATTTTTTTATGATATCTTATGCATGAGTTTTTCATGCTTTGAATGCATTATGCTTGAAACGGATATATTTTCAAAAAGCTAAAATATCACAAATCTTCTAATCTTTTGCCACGCCTGGCAGCTACCTGTTCACGACTTTGAAGTTGACTTAGCCCTGTAACAGTAGCTTTTACCAAATTATGAGGATTATGGGATCCAATACACTTTGTAAGAATATTAGTTACGCCGACCGCCTCTAACACAGCCCGAACAGCACCGCCAGCTATAACTCCTGTGCCTTGTGAAGCAGGTTTTAAAAACACTTTCCCTGCGCCGAACTTTCCTATAATCTCAAAGGGAATTGTTCCATCAATCAGGGAAACTTTAATCATGTTCTTTTTTGCTTTTTCTATAGCTTTTCGGATCGCTTCCGGCACTTCCCCTGCTTTACCCAACCCATAACCAATACTGCCATTTCCATCACCAACAACAACTATAGCGCTAAAACTGAACCTGCGACCACCTTTAACTACCTTCGCTACACGGTTAATGTGAACTACCTTATCAATCAACTGACTTTCGCCTGTATCTTGTTTAAACAAGATTCCGCCTCCTTATTTAAAAATCCAAACCAGCTTCGCGTGCACCATTGGAAATCGCTTTAACCCGACCGTGATATAAAAACCCATTCCGATCGAATACTACTTTTTTAATTCCTTTTTCATTAGCGCGTTCAGCTACAAGTTTTCCGACAAGGGTTGCCACTGAAACTTTGTTTTTATACTCAGGAGATTCTTTGACTACCTGTTCCAAAGTTGATGCCGAAGCCAAAGTATGTCCGGTGATATCATCAATTAGCTGCGCATAGATATGTTTTGCGCTTCGAAAGATACTCAGCCGTGGCCTTTGTTGTGTACCAAACATGGACTTTCTTATTCTTTTTTTTCTCTTAAAACGCGCAAGTCTTCTTTGATCCAACGAACCCATCTTATTTATCCCCATATACAAGTAGCTGTTTACAGTTCACGATTTTATGTTTTGAGCAACCGTAAACCGTTACTCTATTAAGCGTCTTGCAAAAACGCATGAAACCACGTTGCCCATGCCATATATTGTAGGGCAGCGTGAGCTGTGTCACATTATGTGATAGTGCTCTGCTAATCGGCGTTGTTTCTGCAAAAGGCTTTATTTAGTACCGGTTTTACCTGCTTTTTTATGTATATACTCCTCAGTATACTTAATCCCCTTGCCTTTATATGGCTCGGGCGGCCTTAATCTTCTAATTGCTGCAGATATGTGCCCTAACTGTTCTTTATCAATTCCGGAAAGCCTTATAATATTATTTTTCTCAATAGATGCAAAAATACCCTCCGGTAGATCAAAATCAATAGGATGTGAATATCCAAGATTAAAAACTATACGATTACCACTAAGCGTGGCACGATAGCCTATACCGTTTATCTCCAAAACACGTTCAAACCCTTTGTTTACACCGGTTAGCATATTAGCGACAAGACTTCTGGTAAGTCCCTGCAATGACCTGCCGATTCTGTCATCTTTTTTCATGGTTACATTCACAATGCCATCTTTTATTTCAAGATTGACTAAAGGATGTATAGGTCTTGAAAGAGCACCTTTCTGTCCCTCGACAGTAACTATCCTGTCTTTATATAATACCTTCGTTTTATCAGGTATCTGTATCGGTTTTTTGCCTACTCGAGACATATAATAATACTCCTATCGGCTACCATACATTACAGAGGATCTCGCCCCCTATATTCTCATTCCTGGCTTTTTTGTCTGTCATTATCCCCTTAGATGTGGATAAAATCGCAATTCCCATGCCATTTAAAACCGGCTTTATATCTTTACTCTTTACGTAAACCCTTCTGCTGGGTTTGCTGACACGATCAATACCAAATATCACCTTTGACTGCCCTGACCCATATTTAAGATAGACACGCAAGATGCCCTGTTTGGTATCTTTTATGAATTTATAATTCTTAATAAATCCTTCAATTTTTAATATTTTAGCTATTTCAATTTTTAACTTTGACGCAGGAATTTTAACAGCGTTAAATTTTGCCTTTTCAGCATTCCTGATTCTGGTCAACATATCTGCAACTGAATCGCTCATTGCCATTGTTTTTTCTCCGTAACTATATAACTTTTAACTATAGTACTTTCAGATAAATAATTTCACTGTGTTATCAGTCGTTGACGTATAACTATAGTCTGCACCATATGACTTTGCGATATTAACATAACATAAGTCTATGTAATATATAGAATTAATTTTTATATTTACCCTATAGTCATATTGTACAGGCTATAATACGCTTTCCTCCTTCTGGCCTTGTGAAATTAATTATCTGAAAGTCTATCTTCATTATAAATACAAAAATCACCAGCTTGATTTTATAACTCCAGGAAGCATACCTTGTGAAGCCAGATCACGAAAACAAATACGACAAATTCCAAATTTTCTCAAAAAACCTCTTGGCCTGCCGCAGATAGGACATCTATTGTATGCCCGAACTTTGAACTTTGGTTTTCTAATAGCTTTCATTCTAAGAGCTGTTTTTGCCAAATTATCCTCCTTAATTCCTGAATGGCATGCCTAACAACTTAAGAAGTTCTTTCCCCTCTCTGTCATTCTTAGCTGTTGTAACTACTGTTATATTAAGTCCCCTTATCCTGTCAATTTTATCGTAATCAATCTCTGGGAAAATAATATGTTCTTTGATCCCCAATGAATAATTCCCGCGCCCATCAAGAGCTTTATCTGAAACACCTCTGAAATCACGAACTCTAGGAAGAGCTACGTTAACGGTCTTGCTATAAAAATCATACATACGTATATGACGCAGGGTAACCATACATCCAATCGGCATCCCTTCACGAAGCTTAAAGGCAGCGATTGACCTTCTAGCGCGTGTAACAACAGGTTGTTGCCCTGATATAAGTTTCATCTCTTCTGTAGCTGAATCAAGCAATTTTATATTATGGATAGCCTCTCCCAAGCCCATATTCAGCACAATTTTTTCAAGTTTAGGAACCTCCATGATATTCTGATACTTAAAGGTCTCCATCAACTTGGGAATAACTTCTTTTTCATAATAGTGTTTTAACTGCGACATTTTAATACCTTGTTATATTAAACGCTATTTTCAGTTGTCTATAATTTCACCGCACTTTCCGCAAATACGGGTTTTTTTGCCATCCTCAAGAATCTGTATTTTGATTCGCACGGATGACATACACTTGCTACACATCAACATGACATTCGATGAGCGGATAGGCGCTTCCTTTTCAACAATTCCACCCTGCTTGTTCTTAGCATTAGGCTTAACATGGTGTTTTACCATATTAATATTTTCCACAAGCACCTGGCTATTCTTTCGGATTACTTTAAGAACACTGCCTATCTTACCTTTGTCTTTACCGGCAATAATTTTGACCTTGTCATTTTTCTTTATAAGACATTTATCTGTTACCATAAGCCACTTCTCCCAGGGCAATATTAATCCTATAAAACTTCAGGTGCTAACGAAATGATTTTCACAAACCTTTTGGCTCGAAGCTCCCTTGCCACAGGACCAAATATACGGGTGCCTATGGGTTCTTTATTTGCACTAATTAAAACAGCTGAATTATCATCAAATCTTATATATGATCCATCCGGCCTTCTGATTTCCTTTTTTGTACGAACCACAACAGCCTTCAAGACTTCTCCTTTTTTAACCTTGGCATTAGGTATAGCTTCCTTGACAGATACGACAATGATATCGCCAATACTTGCATACCTTCTCCTGGATCCTCCAAGAACTTTTATACAATACAATACCTTAGCGCCTGAATTATCTGCAACAGTCAATCTCGTTTCCGCCTGAATCATCGCCTTTAATTCCCTTATATCATCAAATGCTGAACTCGTAAAAAATCATCAGATCAACGAAAAAGTAAAAAGTTCATATGCAAGGCATGCAAATCTTGAAGAATAAAATGTACTTACAGTAGGTCGCAATTACGAAAAAGGAAGCACAACTCCGCACATGGACTTTTTACAAAGCCGTCAAATAGTTTTTTGAACTATCTTGCTTACACGCCACTTTTTTGACCTGCTAAGAGGTCTTGATTCGGTTATTAATACCTTATCTCCTATCTGACATGAATTATTTTCGTCGTGAGATGAAAACTTAGAACGTCTTCTAACATACTTATGATAGAATTTATGTTTAACCATTCTTTCAACCATAACAACCACGGTTTTATCCATCTTGTTATTAACTACTGTCCCCAATAGTTGTCTTCTCATTCCTTGCTTTTTCATAGGAGCATCTATTCTTCTTTATCTGTTTTGTTTATTTCATCTTCTTTTAAAATAGTCCTTATCCTTGCTATACTATGCCTGGTTTGCTTCATTTTTTGTGGATTTTCGAGCTGAGCGGTTTCTTGCTGAAAATTCAAATTAAACAGCTCCTCTTTAAGATCATTCAGTTTTCTTTGCTTTTCTTCCAGACTAAATTCTCTAATCTCACTTGCCTTCATTATACATCGCCCCTCTCAATGAATCTCGTCCTAACCGAAAGCTTATGAGAAGCAAGACGGAATGCCTCCTTTGCTAATTCCCTGCCAACGCCCTCTATTTCATAAAGGATTCTCCCTGGTTTAATAATTACACACCATCCTTCAGGCGCACCTTTTCCTTTGCCCATTCTAACCTCTGCTGGTTTCTTTGTAAAAGGCTTATCAGGGAATATTCTTATCCACAGCTTACCGCCTCTTTTTACATGCCGAGTCATAGCTATACGGGCGGCTTCAATCTGTTTAGATGTTATTGCGCCGCATTCCGTTGCCTGTAATCCAAATTCACCGAAACTCAAGTTACATCCTCGACTGGATGTACCTTTCATTCTACCTCTTTGCTGCTTTCTAAATTTTACCTTTTTGGGACTCAGCATGTCCTTATTTCTCCTATTGGCTAACCTGTGCTGGCGCCAGCACTTATGGCATTCTTATCCAAAATCTCGCCTTTAAAAATAAATACTTTTACACCAACAATCCCGTATGTAGTATTTGCCTCAATAAATCCATAAGCTATATCTGCCCTTAAAGTATGCAATGGAACCCTGCCTTCTTTATACCATTCTGTCCTGGCCATTTCGGCTCCGCCTAAACGTCCCGAACATATAATCTTAACGCCTTTTGCACCAAACCTCATAGCCGATGAAACACCGCGTTTCATAGCACGCCTGAATGCAACTCTTCTTACAATCTGAAGAGCAATATTTTCAGCAACAAGCTGCGCATCAATCTCGGGTTTTCTTATCTCCTGAATATCTATTAGGACTTCATGGGGGATGATCCTCTCTAACTCTTTTTTAAGCTGAGATATCTCAGATCCTTTTTTCCCAATAACAATACCCGGCCTGGATGTAAAAATTCGGAGTCTAACACGCTTGGACGATCTTTCAATTTCAATCCTAGATATGCCTGCATGGTATAGTTTCTTTTTTATAAATTTTCTTACATTATAATCTTCCAAAATATAATCGGAATAATTTTTTCCGGCATACCATCTTGATTCCCACGTTTTAACGATTCCCAATCTCAATCCTATAGGATTTACTTTCTGGCCCAAGCCATTACCTCCTTTTTAAGACGATTTTTCAGCCAAAACTACCGTGATATGTGAAGACCTTTTCAATATCTTTGTACCTCTACCGCGTGCTCTTGCTTTGAAACGCTTAAGCGTAGGACCCTGATCTGCAATTACATTACGAATAACCAGTGAATCTACATCTATCTCAGAATTCTGATTAGCATTTGCTACAGCGCTACGAACAATTTTCTCCACAATTGCTGCTGCTTTATGGGGCATAAATTTAAGTGTATTAAGACCCGCTTCAACCGGTTTACCCTTGACAGCACCTATAATTTTACGAACTTTCTGAGAGGAAATGCGTACATATCTTCCTACAGCTTTGATCTCCATTGTTAAATATTCCCTTAATCTTATAACTTTACTTTTATTTCTTTAATTTTGATTTTTTGTCTCCGGAATGTCCATAAAAGGTCCGTGTTGGAGAAAATTCACCCAACTTGTGGCCTACCATATCTTCTGATACAAAAACAGGAACAAATTTTCTTCCATTGTGTACTGCCATCGTAATCCCAACCATTTCAGGAATAATTGTCGAACGTCTGGACCATGTTTTAATAACCCTGCTACTATGTGCCTCTTGGGCTTTCATGACTTTGTTTAATACTTTTGAATCAATATATGGACCTCTTTTTAACGACCGTGGCATAATTTCTCCTGTTATTATTTCTTTGTACGCTTTTTAACTATATAGCGATCACTTTTTCCTTTCTTGCGGGTTTTATAGCCCTTGGCAGGTATACCCCATGGTGAACAAGGATGCCTTCCTCCTGAAGATTTTCCTTCACCTCCGCCCATAGGATGGTCAACCGGATTCATCGCAACACCCCGCACGCTTGGCCGTTTGCCAAGCCAACGCTTCCGGCCCGCTTTTCCCAAAGAAATATTCTCATGGCTGACATTACCAAGCCTGCCTATGGTTGCCTTGCAATTAATGAGCACCATGCGAACTTCGCCGGATGGAAGCTTTATCAGAGCGTACCTGTCTTCCTTTGCCATTAACTGTGCGAATGTGCCGGCACTTCTGACAATTTGACCTCCTTTTCCTATCCGCAGCTCTATATTGTGAATATGTGTTCCAAGCGGTATATTTTTTAAAGTAAGTGTATTCCCGGACTTTATATCTGCATCAGGCCCTGAAACTACAGTATCGCCAACCGAAAGATCCACCGGTGCTAATATGTATCTTTTTTCGCCATCGCTATAGTACAAAAGAGCTATTCTGGCACTACGATTAGGATCATACTCAATAGATGTCACCTTAGCATGAATACCTATTTTATCCCTTTTGAAGTCGATAATCCTGTATTTACGTTTATGTCCACCACCGCGGTGTCGGCACGTAATACGTCCGTTTACATTACGCCCGCCTGTTTTCTTAATTATCTTAAGTAATCTCTTCTCAGGCTTTGTGCTGCTAATTTCATCAAAAGTTGAATATATTTGAGCACGCCTTCCTGGAGATGTTGGTTTTACGTTCTTTACCGCCATTATAAAGCCTCGCTTGTTTTATACCCCCTCAAAAAAGTCAATACGTTCACCGGGTATTAATGTCACAATTGCTTTTTTCCAGTCCTTGCGCTTTCCAATAATGCGACCTCTCTGTTTAACCTTACCCTTTACTTGCATTGTACGCACACCAGCCACCTTAACATTGAATATATTCTCTATAGACCTTTTGATTTCAACCCTGTTAGCCTTGCGAGAAACCTTAAATGAAACCTGATTGGAAGCTTCCTTTTGAATAGTTGTCTTCTCAGTAATCAGAGGACTCTTTATAATATCATAATAAATCATTTAGGCAGTCTCCCTTCAATAGCCTTTATTGCTGACTCAAGAAGGACCAAATTTTCATATTTGAGAATATCATATATATTCAATCCCTCACTTCTCAAAATTTTTACGTCAGGCACGTTTCTGGATGAAAGTTCCAGATTTTCATTTTTTTTATCAGTTATTATCAACGTATTTTTTATGTTTAACGCATCTAATACTTTCAAAAATCCCTTTGTCTTAATCCGCTCAAGTTCAATTCTGTCAACAACAAATAGACAATTCCCCTGGAACTTACTGCTCAATGCCATTTTAAGCGCCAAGCTTTTTGCCTTTTTAGGCACATTATAAGAATAAGACTTTGGGTCTGGGCCAAAAACAACCCCACCCCCTCTGAGCAAAGGAGCTTTTATATCGCCGCGACGTGCGCGACCGGTCCCTTTTTGACGAAACAGTTTCCTTCCGCTGCCCTTTACATCGCTACGATGCTTAACAGATGCTGTCCCTGAACGCCGGCAGGCAAGCTGCATCTTTATAACTTCATGCAAGACAACCGATTTTACCGGAACATTGAATATATTGTCCGACAGATCAATCTGTGAAACTTTCTCTCCATTAATATTTTGAACATCTACGACAGCCATATTTTCCTCATTCAGGATGCAGATACATAAGTTTGTAACGGTTTAGAGTTAGTTGGCTTTTAACCTTGAACTCTGGAACTATGAACCCGAGTAGTTACACTTAGTTAGCGAATATATTTTCAAAAAGCTAAAGAGTTACCTTTTTTCTAATTTCAATTAGTCCTGATTTAAAACCAGGTATTGCACCCTTTATCAATACTAAATTTTCCTCAGCCCTTATGTCTATTATCTCCAAATTTTTTACGGTATTTTTTTCACTCCCATAATGACCGGGCATTTTTTTCCCTTTAACAACTTTAGCAGGCCATGCGCTGCAACCTATAGAACCCGGAATTCTATGGCTATGACTGCCATGCGTCTTTGCTCCGCCATGGAACCCATGTCTCTTTATGACCCCTGAAAAGCCACGCCCCTTACTTGTACCGGAAACATCAACCAGTTCGCCAACCTCAAATAACTCAAGACTTATTGTGTTTCCAAGAGCGTATTTACTCGGATCATCTATAGAAAATTCTCGCAGAACCTCAAAACGACCTTCCCCGCTTTTCTTTAAATGCCCCTGTATCGGCTTGCTAATTCGAGATTTCTTCTTTTCACCAAAGCCCAGTTGAAGGGCATTATATCCATCATTAACAATGGTTTTTATCTGGGTTATAACACATGGACCGGCCTGTATTACTGTAACCGGTATATATTTTCCATCGGGTGAAAAAATACCTGCCATTCCCAATTTTTTACCAAGCAATCCCTTACTCATGCTTTTTATATATTCCTTTGTACAGCCTTCTTTTTTTAAAAAGATTCTTTAGATTTTCAGATAAATAATTTCACAAGGATAGAAAAAATCCTCTCAAGCCTTACTGAATTAGACATCGTCGAGGATTTCGACTGATAACGCAGTGAAATTGTTTATCTGAAAATCTATTGCTGTTTTATAGTTTAATCTCTACATCAACTCCTGGTGAAAGATCCAGTTTCATCAAAGCATCAACGGTCTGCTGAGTCGGATCCAAAATATCTAAAAGCCGTTTATGTGTTCTAATTTCAAACTGTTCTCTTGATTTCTTATCTATGTGGGGTGATCGTAATACGCAGTATTTATTGATCCTTGTCGGAAGTGGTATCGGGCCAACTACCTTTGCACCTGTCTTGTTGGCCGTATCAACTATATCAAATGCTGACCGATCCAGAAGCTTATGATCATATGCTTTAAGTCTAATCCTTATTTTGGTATTTTTAATCATTATTTCTATTTTTCCATTTACCTGAGTTGAGCAATTTAGATTTTATTCAATTATTTCGCTTACCACTCCAGCACCAACAGTACGACCGCCTTCCCTTATTGCAAACCTGAGCTCTTTCTCCATTGCTATCGGAGTTATCAGCTCCGCCGAAATCGTTACATTGTCACCAGGCATTACCATCTCTACTCCCTCTGGTAAACTCAAAACCCCTGTAACATCCGTCGTCCTGAAATAAAACTGCGGCCGATATCCATCAAAAAACGGAGTGTGTCGTCCACCCTCTTCCTTACTTAATATGTATACTTCTGCCTTAAACTTC
>JAJSZP010000009.1 GCA_030262775.1 Deltaproteobacteria bacterium
CCCGAATGTGATAACCTCAGAAGATCTGGAAATGCGGCTGGAGCCTCTTTATGAGAAACTTCATCTGCAAAAAGGTCAACTGGAAGCAATAACGGGAATACAGGAACGCAGGTTCTGGGAACCGGGCTTTACAATGCATGAAGGTGCGATAAAAGCTGGTCAAAAAGCAATAGAAACATCAGGCATTTCACCCCGGTCTATCGGCATGCTTATCTACGGAGGTGTTTGCAGGGACAACATGGAACCTGCAACAGCCTGCGCAGTAGCAAATAGCCTTGGGATAGGTAGTAAAGCACAGATTTATGATGTTTCAAATGCCTGCCTGGGTATTCTTAACGGAATGGTTCAAATTGCCAATGCTATTGAGCTGGGACATATCAAGGCAGGTCTCGTGGTATCATGCGAGTCTGCCCGTCAGATCGTTGATATTACAATAGACCGATTACTTAAAACAAAAGATATGGATGTCTTTAAGAAAACAATTGCAACTCTTACAGGCGGCTCCGGGGCAGTTGCTGTTCTTTTGACGGATAAATCAATTGCCGATAAGGGACACCGCTTTTTAGGAGGAATAGTAAGGAATGCAACAAAGCATCATGAACTTTGCCGATGGGGTCCGGATACGGGTATCCCTGCAAGCGGACTTCATGTTATGGAAACTGATTCTGTCGGTGTTTTGCAACACGGTGTTGTTTTGGGAATTGAAACATACAAAGATTTCAAAAAAGAACTGTCATGGCCCGATGACAAGCCTGACAAAGTCATCTGCCATCAGGTGGGAGCAACTCACCAGAAAACCATACTGGACTCCATAAGTATTCCGGAAGAAAAAGATTTTACTACCTTCCAGCATCTTGGAAATATCGGAACAGTATCACTTCCAATAACTGCTGCAATTGCATCGGAACGTGAGTTTCTGATAAAAAACGATCTTGTCGGATTTTTGGGAATCGGCAGCGGACTGAACTGTCTTATGCTTGGGATTGAATGGTAATTCGCCAAACCGCCCCTGGACCACGGCCCAGGCATTCCACGAATCCGTCCTTTTGTAAATTTCTCAACACTTTCCGAACCATATCCCGGCTAACACCATCTTTTTGCAGAGTAGCCATTTTGCCAAGGCGAATATACGACTTCTTCAACAGGCCGGATTCTTTCCAATAGGCAAGGACGAAGTCAGCAAATGAGAAGCATGACCTGGTTGTCACCCTGCAAAGCAGTATATCCATGTCCCCGTCATCATAAAGGAACTAATGCAGGCCTTTTTGACATCAGTGATTAATCGGTAAAAGGTTGGCGATACTCGAAGACTTAATAAACCACTTACGGAACAGCAAAAAGAGTATCCATTAGCGCTAAATGTCAATCCAAACGTTTTTGTTAATCCAGGAGCAGGATAATTGATCCAAAACAAATTGTTTTGTTTAAAAACTATCGAATAAATGTAATTTGGGGTGTTGAAAGTGAGATACAAGGTAAAAAATGATGATTTATAAATTGTTGATGATTTCTTATAACTGCTTATTTTTTAGAAAGGGACGCTTTTGATTGTGAATACAAATAATAATAAAAAAGAATTTGAAACAAATTTACCCCATTCATCCAGCGGATTTCAGACCGGAAAGATTCTGGCTCTTTCCATCTGCCACTTTGTCCATGACATTTATTCCAGTTTTCTTGCTCCCCTGCTGCCTCTTTTTATTGAAAAGCTTTCCATGTCTCTTTCACAAGCAGGCTTCCTTGCTTCGGCAGCTCAAATTCCATCGCTTTTGAATCCTTATATTGGAACTTTAGCTGACCGTATAAGCGTCCGCTACTTTATTATACTTGCACCTGCGATGACGGCTGTTCCGATGAGCCTTATAGGCCTCGCCCCAAGTTACGGAGTACTGCTGATCCTGCTGTTTATTACAGGTATAAGCGTTGCTGTTTTCCATGTACCATCACCGGTTATGATCTCACGCCTTTCCGGCACAAAAAAAGGGCTGGGAATGAGTTTTTACATGACAGGCGGCGAGCTGGCAAGAACCGCAGGTCCACTGGTAGCCGTGGGAGCGGTCTCCCTGATGGGTCTTGAAGGATTCTATCCAATAATGGTCTTTGGATTGATAGCATCATGCTGGCTGTACTTTAAATTTCGAGATATACCTGTAAATGTGGATAAGCACCGCCATGTATCGGTCATGGAGACCTGGCATGAAATGCGCTTTATTTTGCTGCCGCTCACTGCAATACTGGTTGCCAGAGGGTTCATGCATGCATCAATGACCTTTTTTCTGCCCACATTCATTAAAATAGAAACCGGAAATCTCTGGCTTGCAGGTGCCTGTCTGACAATTTTTGAGGGCGCAGGAGTGATAGGAATTCTTGTTGCAGGCCATTTTAGCGACCGCTTTGGCCGACGTTGGATTCTACTCGCTGCCTTGTTAAGTGCCCCGCTCAGCTTACTGCTGTTTGTCTGGAGCGGCGGGTGGTTACGTTATCTTGCGCTGCTTTTTTCAGGATTCACCATTCTTTCAACAACGCCGGTCATGCTGGCTCTTGTCCAGGAGCATGCCAGGAACAGCCCTTCTGCTGCAAACGGGTTTTTCATGATGGTATCTTTTATGGCTAGATCGGCAATTATTGTCATAGTAGGCTTGATCGCCGACCTCGTTGGGCTGCACGCCACTTATCTAATCAGCGCCGCACTAGGTCTGCTGGGTATTCCCTTTATTCTAATGCTACCGAAGGCGGAAGTTCTTTGATAGTAATTATAATTTAAGTCTTGATTTATATTATTACAAAAGTAAAAATATAAAAATTTTTCAAGGGTCTTGATAAATGCTCAAACTCGTATGCATATTCTGCGGCGGACATGCTGAAATTTTCGGCCGCTGATGCAATGCCAAAGTAATTTGCAAGTCTTGCAAAATGGAAACAAGAACCGACGAGTATCGTGACCAGATTGACCGCTGGATGGATAAGATGTGCGAGTAACGGTTCACGGTTCACGATTACAAAAGAGGATACATTTTCATGAAAGGAATCATACTTGCCGGAGGTTCAGGCTCAAGGCTCTATCCGATTACCAGAGTTGTAAGCAAGCAGCTTCTGCCTCTTTATGACAAACCCATGATCTACTATCCCCTGTCTGTTCTCATGCTTGCTGAAGTCAGGGATATACTGGTCATATCAACCCCTCAGGATCTTCCGCTTTTCAAAAAGCTTTTAGGTGGCGGCTCCCAGTGGGGTTTATCTTTTTCCTATGCTGAACAACCACGTCCTGAAGGACTTGCACAGGCATTTATCATCGGCCGCAAATTTGTAGGAAACGGCGATATATGCATGGTACTTGGCGACAACGTATTTTACGGTCAGGGTCTTTCCGGACAGCTAACAAAAACTGAAAACAAAAATAACGGCGCAACCGTCTTCGGATACTGGGTAAAAGATCCGCAAAGGTACGGCGTGGTAAACTTCGACAGTTCAGATAAGGCTGTCGACATAGAAGAAAAACCTGATAATCCGCAATCAAATTATGCGGTCACCGGGCTGTATTTTTATGACAACCAGGTCCTTGATATCGCCGCCGGCCTTAGGCCTTCAGCAAGGGGAGAACTGGAAATTACGGATGTAAACATGGCTTATCTTAAAATGGGAAAACTTCACGTTGAAAGACTTGGAAGGGGAATAGCATGGCTCGACACAGGGACTCATGAAACGCTTATGCAGGCATCCAATTTTATTGAAGCCATAGAAAACCGGCAGGGACTCAAGGTGGCTTGTGTTGAAGAAATAGCCTATAGAAAGGGCTATATAGATGCAAGCCAGGTGGAAAAACTTGCTCAGCCTCTGCTAAAAAATAATTACGGTAAATATTTAATAGAAATGCTTAAATACGATACAAAATGAATATTATTACTACATCACTAAAAGGCGTACTGATAATTGAGCCCAAGGTCTTTAAAGACAACCGGGGTTTTTTCATGGAAACCTACAATCAAAACAAATATCAAAAGTCAGGGATTAACCGGCGTTTCGTACAGGACAACCTTTCTTATTCCGTATGCGGCACTTTAAGAGGCCTTCACTTTCAGATCAGGCATCCCCAGGCAAAGCTTGTTCAGGTTATTACAGGTGAAATATTTGACGTGGCTGTTGACATCAGAAAGGGTTCGCCGACATTCGGCAACTGGACAGGCGTTGTTCTTTCAGATCAAAACAAACGCCAGATGTTTATACCGGAAGGCTTTGCTCATGGCTTCTGCGTGCTCAGCAAGACAGCGCATTTTTCATATAAATGTTCGGATTTTTATGCCCCTGGTGACGAAGGTGGAATAATATGGTCTGACCCGGACATAGGTATTAAATGGCCTGTTGAAAATCCTGTAATTTCGGAAAAGGATAAGTATTATTCATGTCTGTGCGAGCTTCTTCCCGAGCAACTTTCAATTCTTGAGAAAAAACCATGAAAATTCTTGTAACCGGCTCAAAAGGTCAGCTTGGACATGAACTTTTAATTCAGGGCAATAATTCGGGTTATGAAATATTACCCGTTGATCTTCCCGAGTTAGACATAACTGATAAGATTCAGGTTAAACACAGGCTGGAGAAATTTCAGCCTTTTCTTGTTGTAAATGCAGCCGCATATACAAATGTTGATAAAGCAGAGACAGAGCAGAATCTTGCTTTTGCGGTAAACAGAGACGGCCCTGCCAATTTGGCCGAGGCCTGTGCAAAGTTTGAAATACCGTTAATTCACATTTCAACCGATTTTATTTTTGATGGCAAAAAAAGCTCTCCTTATATAGAGTCGGATCCGATATTTCCATTAAGCATTTACGGCAGAAGCAAACAAGAAGGAGAAAATGAGGTCAGGTCACGGTTAAAAAAGCATATTATATTGCGGACCGCATGGTTGTATGGGGTACACGGACAAAACTTTGTGAAAACAATGCTGAGATTGGGTAGAGAAAAACAAGTCATATCTGTTGTAGCCGACCAGTTTGGTTCTCCAACCAGTGCTGCTGATCTGGCTGCGGCTGTAATTCAAATTATCTCCAGGATAAAAAGATACAGTGGTGATATAAACTGGGGGACTTATCATTATTGCGGCCATGGAATAACAACATGGCACGGGTTTGCCGAAGAAATACTTGACATGGCAAAGCAGTATATCCCGATTAAGACAAAAAATGTTAAGCCAATTTCGACTGCCGAGTATCCGACAAAGGCGACAAGGCCTTGTTTTTCAGCGCTTGACTGCACCCTTATAAAAAAGAACTTTGGCATAAGTATCATGCCATGGCAGGACAGCCTGAAAACTGTAATTCGCCAATTATGTCAAAAAGAAACAGAAAAATAGAGCTTCTTGCGCCCGCAGGTAATTTTGAAAAGCTTGAAATAGCAATACGCTATGGAGCAGATGCTGTTTATCTTGCAGGCAAGGAGTTCAGCCTCAGAAACTTCTCCGGAAATTTTACCGTTGATGAAATGCACAGAGCGGTTAAATTTGCCCACGATCAACGCGTTAAAGTTTATGTGGCATGCAATACATATTCAAGGAATTCCGAGCAAAAAGCAATTGGGGAGTATTTGAAAGAACTGGGCGATATTGGTCCGGATGCCGTCATAATCACTGATCCCGGTATATTGATGGAAGCAGGCAAGAGCATACCGCAAATACCTCTACATCTCAGCACCCAGGCTAATACAACCAACTACAAAAGTGTTCTATTCTGGGAAAAATTCGGCATTAAAAGAATAAACATCGCAAGAGAACTCTCTTTAAAAGAAATAAAGGAAATTGTTCTACGCAGTTCAATAGAAATTGAAGCATTTGTCCACGGCTCCATGTGCATCTCATATTCCGGTCGGTGTCTCCTCAGCAGTTTTATGACAAATCGCAGCAGCAATTCAGGCGAGTGTTCCCATCCATGCAGATGGCAGTATGCGGTTGTGGAAGCAAAACGGCCTGGCGAGTACTTTCCAATAGAAGAAAATAACAGCAGCACATATATTCTCAACTCAAGAGATCTCTGCATGATAGAACACATACCTGAAATAATAGAGGCAGGCTTATCTTCACTTAAAATAGAAGGCCGCATGAAGGGAATTAACTATGTCGCATCTGCGGTTAAAATTTACAGGGAAGCAATAGACTTGTATTATAAAAATCCTGATGGTTTTAAAGTACAAAAATACTGGATTGACGAGTTGAACAAAATCAGTCACAGAGGCTACTGCACTGGTTTTTATTTTGCTGATCCGGAACAGATCTCACCGAATTTTATAGATTATAAAAATCCAGGGCAGGTATTTATCGGAAAAATAATAGAAAAATCAGGCCATCAAAGCGTAAATATTGATGTGCGCAACAAGATATTTAAGGGAGATGTCGTCGAAATTCTTACGAGAAAAGGTCCTTCACGAAAAGATAAAATAAAACAAATCATCGACCAGAGGGGAGAGTCTTTATCATTTGCCCAGCCTGGAAGCAGGGTGACTATTTTTCTTAATAGCGACTGTTTGCCGAATGATCTGATAAGAAGGGCCTGACGATTCAAAGGTGGAAGGCTGAAGGTGAAAGGGATGAAAGGTTATGTCCATATTTATACTGGTAATGGAAAAGGAAAAACCACTGCTGCGCTGGGTCTGTCAATAAGAGCAGCAGGTGCAGGTCTGAAAGTCTTTATAGCCCAGTTCATCAAGAAGGGAAATTACAGTGAAATTAAAGCGCTGAAAAAATTTTCTGATCTCATAACCGTTGATCAGTTCGGGTCCGGCTGCTTCATTAAGGGTAAACCTGCTGCCGAAGATATACAAGCTGCGCAAAAAGGAATTGAAAAGATAAAATCTATCGTTTTTTCAGGCAATTATAAGATGGTCATACTGGATGAAGCAAATGTGGCGATTAAACTCGGACTTTTTTCAGTTGAAGATCTGCTATATATAATTGCTAATAAACCAGAAGAAGTTGAGATGGTAATCACAGGAAGAAATGCAGATCAAAGGCTCATCGAAAAATCGGATCTGGTTACTGAAATGAAAGAAATAAAACATTATTTCCAAAAAGGAGTAAAAGCAAGAATTGGAATTGAAAAGTAATTTGCCATAAGGGCTTGTCTGAAATAACAGAAAAATAAAAACTTAGGAACGATGGCTTTTTATAAGCTCTAAAGCTTTTTTGAATTTATTGTTTATCAATTCAGTCATATCAACAACATCTTGCAACAGCAGGCCAACATCATTCATGCTTTTTTCTTTTGTCTTTACCGCCCAATCTTTATAGTTTTCAGCATGATCATCATTATGCTTGATCCAGTGCTCAAGTAATTTGACCAATTTTTCATCAAATGTTAAACTGCTATGTGTCTCATGATTATGGGCCATATTAATTCTCCTCATATAAGAACCTCTTGCGGAAACAAAAAAACTTTTGAATTATTTTGATCTGAAGTGGACCCCAAGTCAAGAACGATTTTCTCCTAAATTAAGGTGCGCTTCTTTTTATCAGCCTGTCTATATACAAATATTTGCATTGATCTCGGAGTGTTATGCTAACCTATTAAACTGAACCAGCGCCAGATTTTATAAAGTACGGCCAATCTTGAGGTGCGCTTTAAAGAAATTTATGCGGGATTGCTGCTGAATCATCTCCATGCTCGTTTCTGTAAAGGGCAGATAGACCAATGTTGAGACTTTCGGCTCAAACGTAATTTTCGGCAACAGTGGATAGATCTCTTTTTTGTATTGGTCCTTAATTGCATTCGCGAAAACAATTTTTAAACTTTCAATGGCCTCGCGCCTGGGCAGGGTTACCGGATAAACATTATTCTCAGGGATCATCTCTCTTGTTCTTTCAGCATGGAAAGCAAAAGTTATCCTGTAAGACATAGCTAAAAATACTTTGGGGTGGATCTTGAATGCCGGGATCCAGAAGTTTAGTTCTTCGTTTTCCCATTCCCGCGGAATTGCTCGAGTACTGGCATGGCCGGTTTTCCGGATGAAATCTGCAAAGGAATTAATCACAATATCGGCGCATTCAGCAGTGGCAGGTATTTTCCAGAAAGGCAAGTTTAAAGTGTTTCCTCCTTTGTCAGGTACCGAACGGATGTTCACTTTAACCAGTTTGCCTTCTGCGGCTGACCAGGCGGTGTTACAATTGCTGCAAGTCAGTACCACGCTATCTTTTTCGCCCTTCAAATCCCAGCCGCATTGCGGGCACAGGGTAGCCAGAAAATCAAGCTTCCATTTAGGATGTCTTACCGCGAGTTCAAGGGGATTTCTGCCCTCATCAAGCTTTGCGATGGGTTTCTTTTCTAATGCATTAAAAAGCTGATTGTTCTTTACATACATGGGGAAATATATGAGGCTGAATGTTTCACCTATGAAGGCCCTATGGTAAAGCTGCTCCCTGATAGCATCAGAGGTTGAAAACCTGCCTGCCCTTGCAAGGATCTTATCCTGATCAAGGGTAAACTTCAGGAATGAGCCCCGCGTTTCAGGGGTAATAAATTTTATCTTCGGGCATTGCTGTCTGATGCCCAGAGAAAATGGAATTCCCTTCAGTTGCGTTCCTGCATTGGTAATATCCAGAATGCGATGCTGAACTTTCATCCCCTGGCAGTAGTAAAGAGCGCCTTTTAATCTGAGATATGGCGCATAAATCAAATCCTTTCCCGGTGCATTATGAGGCAGCACTAAGCGAAAGTAATCCTTGGCAAAGAGGAAGCTTCTCACTTCGCAATAGGGACAGCTCAGCAGACGATCGGTTTCATCCAGTTCCACAGGCGCTCCACACTGTGGGCACTCTTGTTCTACTGTAAAGCCCATTTATTCTATCTTTTCCCCGCATTGATTGCAAAAAGTAGCGCCAGGAAGGTTTTCGGCCCTGCAATTTGAACATAACCTTGGAGCCGGTTTTTCATCTGCATGATGCCCGCACCTGGAGCAGAATTTAGCGTTTGGCACCAGATTCTTTCCGCAATTGGCACATTGATGCAAGACGATTTGCTGATGCCCGCAAAGAGGGCAGAATCTGGATTCTAGGGGGATAGGGTTATGGCAGTCCGGACATTCAGTGCGCTGGGGAGCAGGGGCAATACCAGCGCCTATTCCACTCTGAGGCCTGAACGCGTCAGCAAACATGGCCGGCATCATCAATCCCATACCCATTCCCACGCCTGATCCGGCTGCTCCGCCTGAGTCCGCAGCTTTCTCCATAGCCATGGCCGCTTTCATCTTGACTAAACTGTCCAGGTCCTTAACTACGCTAAGGCGACTCCGATCATCAATGGCCTCCTGGACTTCGGGAGGCGGAGTGATTGAAGTGATGTAAAGATTCTGCAAATTCAACCCAAAACGGCTGAAATCTTCGTGCAGACGTTTCTGAAGACCCTCAGAAATTTCATTATATCGTCCTGGCAAGTTTAGAATACTATCCAGGTTCTCTCCAAGATGGTCGTTAAAACGCGAGACAATAACGCTTTTAAGATAATCTTCGATTTTATCCGTCGTATATTTGCCCATGGTGCCCACCAGGGAATTGATAAATAGCACCGGTTGTGCCACCTGAATATTGAATACTCCGAAAGCACGGAGTCTAACGAGTCCCAGCTCTGAATCCTTGAAGGCCACAGGGTCTCTTGTACCCCATTTAAGATCGGTAAAGACCTTCATGTTGACAAAATATACTTCAGCCCGAAGCGGACTGGTCATCGCCCATGGTATAGAAAGAATTTTGGTAAGGATAGGAATATTGGCTGTTTTCAAGGTGTGACGACCAGCTCCAAAGGCATCGCCCGCATGACCCTGATAAAACATCACTGCGGCCTGGTTTTCCCGGACCGTCAGTTGAGCCCCGAATTTTATTTCTCCCGAGCCTTTTTGAGGAATTCTGTATACAATGTCCTGACCGGTTTTATCAAACCATTCAATTACTTCCAGGAAAATAATGTTATCTAAGCCCATTTAATCACCTTTTAAAATTGATACAGGGTTTTTATATCCGCATTCCTTATTATGGCACATTAGAAAAGTGCCTTGTTTTTTAGTGGATTTTTCTACTAAAAATTTAGCCCCGCAATCCGGGCAATTTTCTGCTACAGGTTTGTCCCAGAGGGCAAATGTGCAGTCAGGATAACGGTTGCAGCTATAAAAAATTTTACCCCTTTTTGACCGTCTTTCAACAATCTCGCCGGCGCAGCCTTTTTCCGGACAATTTACACCTGTAGTTTTATCTGGTTGGTTTGAATTTACAGATTTAGTATTTTTGCACGCCGGATACCCGCTGCATGCCAGGAATTTGCCGTATTTGCCATGTTTTAACACCATTGGCTTTTTACATTTTTCACAAACTATATCTGATATTTCATCTTCAGGTAGCTCAATTGGCTGAATCTTGCCTTTTTCATCTCGGGTATAGTTCCTTGTATACCCGCATTCCGGATATCCGCTGCAGGCAATATAGTGACCATTTTTGCCGATTTTGATGTTTAGTTGTTTATTGCATGCAGGACAGGAAAGATCTGTAGGAATGCCCACGCCTCGCATGCTGAGCATGCTTTCTGAGGCTGCATCCAGTTCTTTTTTAAAGGGGTCGTAGAAACGAGTGAGAATTTCTAAAGAATTTGTCCCTGAAGTTTCTATACGGTCAAGATCTTCTTCCATCTTGGCTGTAAAATCAACTTCAAATATGTCTGGGAAGCTTTTGACAAGAAGCTCATTAACGATAAATCCAAGTTCGCTTGGCTTGAAGTATCCTTTTAGAAAATCAACATATCCCTTTTCCCTGATTATAGATAATATTGAAGCATAGGTGCTGGGACGGCCGATTCCGTCTTCTTCAAGCTCTTTTACAAGTGAGGCCTCTGAAAATCTTGGCGGCGGCATGGTAAAGTGCTGTTTAGGATCTAATTTATTAACCTTTAATTCTGCTCCTTCAGATAATTCAGGAAGATTGATTTTTTCTTTTTCGCTTTCTATTTCTTCATCTACAGACATGTAAACAGCCATAAAGCCTGGGAATTTAACAGATGATCCGCTGGCGGTAAACAAATATGTCCCGGCTTTAATAGAGATTGTATTTTTATTTATCAGAGCTTGCTGCATTTGAGACGCAACAAAACGCTGCCAGATAAGACGGTACAAAGACATCTGGTCTTTGGAGAGATAAGGGGCTAATTTTTCAGGAGTGTTAAAAACCGATGTTGGCCTGATAGCCTCATGAGCGTCTTGAGCCTTTTTTCTATTTTTGAAGAATCTTGGCTTATCAAGAGCAAATTTTTCACCGAACTTTTCCCGAATCAGCACAAGCGCTTCTTCCGCAGCTTCTTTTGCAATTCTGGTGGAATCAGTACGCATATAGGTGATAAGCCCTTCAGTTCCACCTGTTCCAATGTCAATACCTTCGTAAAGCTGCTGCGCTACAACCATAGTTTTTTTTGCAGAGAATCTAAGCTTTCTGATTGCTTCCTGTTGAAGTTTACTTGTGATAAAAGGGGGAAGAGGATTTTTTTTCGTAATTTTTTTTTGAACTTTTTTTACAATAAATTTATTTTCTGAAAGTTCAGTCAGGATAACGATAGATGTCTTTTCATCAGGAATTTTGATCTTTTTTTCGTTCTTTTTTACAAGTTTTGCCTTAAATTGCGGGGGGGTGCTGCTTTCGAGAAGGGCTGTTATAGACCAGTATTCTTCCGATTCAAAGGCCTGGATAGCTCTTTCTCTTTCACATATTATTCGTACTGCAACTGATTGTACGCGCCCCGCGCTGAGGCCGCTTTTTACTTTGCGCCACAGCAATGGAGATGTCTGGTATCCAACCAGTCTGTCAAGAATTCTTCTTGCCTGCTGAGCTTCGTATTTTTTCTTGTGAAGGTCTTCAGACGCGGCAATTGCTTCAATAATAGCTTTTTTTGTAAGCTCATGAATAAGTACTCTGTAAAATTTTCTTCCTTTTTTCTTGAGAACTTCCGCGGTGTGCCATGCAATGGCCTCTCCTTCCCTGTCAGGGTCAGGCGCCAGATAAATGTCTGTTGCATCTCCAGCAGCTTTTTTTAAGGAGGTTATAATTTTCTGTTTTCCTGGAATAACAATGTATTTAGGCTCAAAGCCTTTTTCGATATTTATTCCAATCTCTTTTGCAGGGAGGTCCTTTATGTGCCCAACTGTAGCAACAACGTTGTATTGCGAGCCCAGATATTTTTTTATAGTTTTTATCTTTGTTGGTGATTCAACAACAAGTAGTGGTTTCGTCACTATTTATAATCTCCTTACTGATATGTACGAAGCTGTCATTCATTTGTTTCTGTAGAAAAGAATTTTCCTGGCGCCTGATTAACAACACCCCGCAGTTCAAGCTTAAGAAGTATGCCTGAGAGTTTTCCTGGTTCCATAGCTATTTTTCGTGCAAGATCATCTATATGAACAGGGTAGTGACCAAGGCCTGTAAATACAAGCGATTCTTCTGATGACAAAGATAGCGGTTTGTCTGTTTTATCTTCAGGTTTAATTTTATTATTTAACCTGTCATCTGTTATTAAAGGAGAAAGCTCTTCAAGTATGTCCTGTGTATTTTCGACCAGCTTTGCTCCCTGTTTAATCAAACTGTGTGTTCCAGTACTTTTAAAAGAATTGATATTGCCGGGCACGGCAAAAACTTCTCTTCCCTGCTCTGCGGCGAGGCGTGCTGTAATGAGTGAGCCGCTTTTTTGGGTTGCTTCGACAACAACTGTTCCAAGTGAAATGCCGCTGATTATTCTGTTTCTTATTGGAAAATTGCGGGGTTCAGGCTCCGCCAATAGAGGAAATTCGGAAATAACCGCGCCTTTTTCGGCAATCTTATGGAAAAGTTTAAGATTTTTGTATGGATAAATTCTTTCAAGACCGCTTCCAAGCACGGCTATTGTTTTTCCTTTGCCAATTAAAGCGCCTGTATGTGCGGCAGTATCAATCCCTACTGCCATGCCGCTTACTATTGTAAAATCAAGAGCAGCTAATTCCTCGCACAGCCTTTTTGTTATTGAAATACCGTAGCTTGTCGCATTTCTGGAGCCCACCACGGCAATATTCTTTATGGGGTTACAAAGATTTCCATAAACATATAAAAAGGGCGGTGGATCCGGTATTTGAAGTAGAAGAGAAGGGTAGGCCGGATCAGACATTGTAACAATTTGACAGCCTTTTTTCATTACAAGATCGAAATCTTTTTTGACTGGTTCCGGTATGTTGTGCGCTTTAATCGCAGCAACTATGCGGGGCGTTATGCCTTTTATCTGAAGAAGATCTTCCTGTGATACTTCAAAAACAAGGCCCGGTGACTTGAAGCGATCTAATAACCGCTTAAAAAGGTGATTCCCTATGCCTGAGACACCTTTAAGGATAAACCATGGAAACAGGGTGTTCATAACTGAATTTTTTTTCCGCGCCTTCGCCAAATCAGGAGTATTGGGCTTGCAACGTATATTGATGAATACGTTCCAATAAGAATTCCAATTATCATTGCAAATGCAAAGTCGTGAACAATGCCGCCTCCCATGACAAACAGTGCAATAACAACTGTAAGGGTTGTTAAAGAGGTTAATATGGTACGACTTAGAGTCTCATTAATGCTTCTATTAATAGTGAAATCAAAAGGTTTTTTCCGGTATTTTTTCAAATTTTCCCGTATGCGGTCAAAAACAATTATCGTATCATTTAAAGAATAACCTATAATAGTTAAAAGTGCAGCAATAATGGGCAAAGTGAATTCTTTATCAAAAATAGAAAAAATACCTACAGTAATTATAACATCATGGATTAGAGCTACAATGGCGCCCATTGCATATTTCAGATTGAGGAACCAGAATAGTATAAGGGCCAGGATGAGTGCGGCTGTGATCAGGATGGGTATGCTGAGGTTAATAAAAGAGAGAAAATAGACACAGCTCATAAGCGCTGCTGCCATGACTCCACTTAAAAGCCATTTAAATTCAAAACGACCGGATATATATATTGTAATAAAAAGCAGGGCATAGAACATGGCGAACAGCGCTTTTTCACGCAGATCTTTGCCTACCTGAGGGCCTACCATTTCAATGCGCCGGATTTCCACCTTGTTTCCTGTAGCAGCTTCTAAAGCATTTTTTACCTTGCCGGAAAGTCCTTGAGAAGTCATAACCGATATGTCGGTTCTGATAAGATATTCATTTTCTTCTTTGTCTCCAAATTGTTGAACAGACGATTTGCCAAGATTAATGGTATCAAGCCCGGATTTGATTATATTAATGTCCGCAGGAACAAAGAGCTTTACCTGTATTAATGTACCGCCGGCAAAGTCGATTCCATATTTTGGGCCTTTGTGGAGTATCAGAGAAATAAAGCTGACAAGAATCATTGTTGCGGATATGTAGAATGCCAACTTGCTTTTTCCTAAAAAATTCAAATTTATGTCGGATTTTATAAACCGCATGTTTATATGTCCTTTTATGTGATGCAATTCGTTTTCAAATAACGTAGGGGCAAACCCCCTGTGGTTGCCCTTCTCCGGTTGCATATTGTCAGGGCAGGCACAGAGGCCTGCCCCTACGTTATTGATTTTTTATTTATAAACTCAAGCTTTTAATTTTTCTGTTTATCAGGAGATAATCAAAAATAAGCCGGGTAAGAATAAGCGCTGTAAACAGGCTCGCCAATACGCCAAGACTCAGCGTTACGGCAAAACCCTTTACCGGCCCGGTTCCAAACTGAAACAGAACAAGAGCTGCGATAAGAGTTGTTACGTTTGCATCAAGAATGGTAAGGGTGGCTCTGCTATAGCCTGCATTTACGGCAGCTCTCTGAGTCTTGCCCAGATTCATTTCTTCTCTGATACGTTCAAATATCAGAACATTGGCGTCAACAGCCATCCCTATAGTTAATATGATTCCTGCAATACCTGGAAGAGTTAAGGTGGCCTGAAATGCTGCAAGTCCTCCGGCAATCAGGACAATGTTAAGGATAAGTGCAATGTTTGCGATAAGGCCTGAAACCTTGTAATATACAACCATAAACAGAACAACAAGCATGCCCCCAGCGCACATGGAGATAAGTCCCTTTCTTATTGAATCAGCTCCAAGAGAGGGGCCTACAGTTCGTTCCTCAATGATTTCAACCGGCGCCGGCAGGGCACCGGCCCGAAGAACAATTGCAAGGTCATGCGCTTCTTCTGTTGTAAAATTTCCTGTAATGCGTGCTTCGCCGCCGGTAATTTTTTCCTGAATAACAGGTGCGGAATAGACTTTATTATCTAAAACTATTGCAAGTCGTTTTTTAACATTTTCTTCTGTTATTCTTTCGAAAATTCTTGCCCCCTTTTTATCGAAATTGATGGAAATATATGGTTCATTGAACTGGGAGTCTATTTGAACCCTTGCATCCGTCAGGTATTCACCAGTCAGAAGAGTTCGTTTTTTTACAAGATAGGGGGTCCTTATGACGCGTTCTATTGCTGAGTCCTCCTTGTCCTGATAAAGAAGTTCACTGCCCACCGGTACATTCCCTTTTAAAGCGGCATTCAGGTCATGGGTTTCATCCAGTAATTTAAATTCCAGAAGAGCTGTTTTACCAATTAACTCCTTTGCTCTTTGTGTGTCTTTGATGCCAGGAAGTTGTATAAGAATTCGTTTTTCACCCTGGCGACGTATATCAGGCTCATTTACGCCGAACTGATCAATACGATTTCTTATTGTTTCAAGTGCCTGTTCAGCCGCCAGCTTTTTTATATGACGAGTTTCATTTTCCGGTAAATTCAATATCATGGTAACTATTTCATCATCAGTCGATTCTGAAAGAACCCGCAAATCCTTAAGTTCATTATCCAGCAGTTTATCAAAACTCAGGATATTGTTGTTACCACGTATTTTGAGCGATATTTTGGTGTCTTCTATTCTGTCTATTCCGACGTATCTTATATTCTCTTTCTTTAAAAGACTGCGAAGTTCATATGTCATGCGTTCTATTGTACTTTCAACTGATTTTTCAGTATCAACTTCAAGTACAAGGTGCATTCCTCCCTGAAGATCTAAACCAAGATTTATTTTCTTGTGTGGCCACCAGCCTTGATTTATTGTAGGAAGAATATAAACAATTGCAGCTATAAGAACCGCAAAGACTATAATTACTCGCCATGAAAAATTCTTCAACTGGATATTCCCTTCAATAAAAAGCTAAAAGGATTAAGAATATTTACTATAGACTTTCAGGTGGATAGACTGAAGACTGAAGTCCGAAGCTCCCTGACAGCCTTCAGCTTTCAGCCTATCCACCTGACGAATTAATTACCCCTTTTTCTCTTCAGAGGGCCGGGGTGGGGAAGGTTGGTTTAGTGCAGCTATATTCCCTCGATTTATTTTTATTCGCACTCTATCTGCTATTTCCACTGTTACCGTGGTATCATCTGCACTGGTAATTCTTCCATGAATACCACCGCTTGTTACTACGCGGTCACCTTTTTTTAGAGTACTTATCATTTCACGATGTTGTTTGGTTTTTTTCTGTTGGGGCCGGATAAGCAGAAAATAGAAGATAGCAAACATGATAATCAGGGGAATAAATGCTGTAAACCCACCTGGTTGTCCGCCGCCGGCTGCTCCGCCCTGTCCCATTGCATATGCTATACTAATCAAAATTAACCTCCATGTTTGTAGTTAGTGCCTGAACGAAAACTGCTAATTTTCCCAATTTCTGCGTCAGGCGCAAATTTTAATCCTCAAAATACCCCATGTATTCCTGCGGTTAAAATTTGCGCCTTCCTTGAACTTGAAAAAATTTTCTATTGTTCGTTCGGGCACTAGTTAAATGGTTAAGTAGTCTCTGAACGAAAACTCATACCACGAGATTGTTAGGCGATATAACCCCATTGTTTAAATTGTGATTGTAATTCCGGCTCATTCTTAAAAGCTTGAAAATAGATATACTCAGGAGCTAAATCTGCACCATTTGGCCAAACAATAGTTTCCAGTTCTTCATCAAGTTTTAGGTTTGAAAATACCGCCTTATTTTTTAATGGATTAAACATTGGGCCATTCAAGGCGCCTATTAGATTAGCCACACCTTTTCGACCATTATTAAATGATACCTCTACTTTGTAATCTTCTATATACTTGGCATTTGTAACATGAAGAAACATGATTATTACTCCAGCGGTTCTATTGAATTTGGCGCTTCATCTTCTTGACATAGCTTCCAATTTTTAATTAACTCATCTTTATGCAGCTCATACCACTCAAGTACATGCCGTAACGCTCGCTTTGAAAATTTTTCCTCTACCACACCAGTTAGAATATTAACTGTAATTTCATATTCTGCGTATTTTGCATGAAAATGTGGTGGAGAATGATCATCCCAATACATAGCTATGATGATTCCAAGAAATCTACTTATTACGGGCAGTTGTATTCTCTTTCATAATAATATATTAACAACCGTTTCACCTTTCAACTATTTGACGATATCTGAAGTTATTGATATATATTAATTATTCCAGACCATTTCAGTAGTGCCGAGCACACTTGTAATTATAATTTTTATATTTGAGCAGGTATCATCAATTATATTTTTGTCGGTTCCCCGCACTTTTACAGGGAATCTGACAAAATAAATTGACTCCCAGGTGTTAATATATGGGAAAAAATGAGTAAGTACTGCATCAATTTTTTTTATTTTCCTTATCTCAATCGGTATTATTTTTGTTTCATTGCCTGCGTTAAGATATATTTTCCATATAGAATCTTTTTTATTGAAATCATTCCATTTTTTATCCGGAACGTATGCAGACATTATAAAATCATTGTATATTAAAGAGGCTTGTTTTTGATCTTTTATAAGTTTTTCCTTTTCTTCACCGCTAAGATTATAAGTTCTGACATACTCATTTGCATAGGCCTCTCTGAATTCAGGCGATTTGAAGGTAGCTGAAGTCATCAGCTCAAGATCAAGGCCTCTATATATGCGGGCTTCATTCGTCCATTTCATTAGCACTGCTTTGTAAGCGCTTCCCTGATATGGATCGGATGATGTTTCAATTCGTTTCACTGATGCAACGATCTGACATCCCTGACATACCGCAAGGATAACCATCAGCAAAATACTTTTTAATATAAAAATGTAATATTTAGTTTTCATTTCCAAATACACGATCAAAAATTATGCCGATATACTTTAAATGATATTTGACGTCAAATATTTCTTCAATTTTTTTCTCGCTTAGATGAGCGCATATGTTTTTATCTTTCTTTATCAGCTCATTAAAAGGCTTTTTTTCTTTCCATACACGCATTGCCTGCCTCTGAACCATTTTATATGCGTCTTCACGGGTTACTCCTGATTCGGCAAGAGCAAGAAGTATCTGTTGAGAAAAGATAAGACCATTAAGCATATGGAGATTTTCTTTCATTCTTTTGGGATATACAACAAGATTATTAATCAAACCCGTTAGCCTGTTTAGCATGTAATCAATAAGTATTGTAGTGTCCGGGACAATTATTCTCTCAACAGATGAATGGCTTATATCCCTTTCATGCCAGAGAGGGATGTTCTCCAAAGCAGCTATAGCATTAGACCTGATGATGCGTGCGAGGCCACAAAGATTTTCGGATCCTATTGGATTCCTCTTGTGAGGCATGGCTGAGGAACCTTTTTGCCCTTTTGAAAAATACTCTTCTGCCTCAAGAACTTCTGTTCTTTGAAGATGCCTGATTTCAAGAGCTATCTTTTCGATTGAAGATGCCATGATAGCTAAAGTTGTAAAATATTCGGCATAGCGGTCCCGTTGTATGATTTGCGTTGAAGCAGGGGCTGGTTTGAGATCCAGTTTTTTGCAAACATATGCTTCAATTTCTGGTGGAATATTAGCAAAAGTACCGACAGCTCCTGAGAATTGACCAAAACTGATGTTTTCGACAGCGCGCTCAAATCTTTTTCTGTTGCGCTGCATTTCATCATACCAGACTGCCAATTTCAGCCCAAAGGTAACAGGTTCAGCATGAATTCCGTGCGATCTTCCGACCATGACGGTATCCTTGTGCTCAAAAGCTCTTTTCTTAATTATACTTAACAGGTTTTCGCAGTCTTTTATGATAATTTCCCCGGATTTTTTGAGAAGATATGCCATGCTTGTATCAAGAATGTCTGAAGATGTCAGCCCCATGTGAATATATCTTGAGTCAGGCCCGACATGTTCGGCAACACTTGTCAGAAAGGCTATTACATCATGTTTGGTCTCAGCTTCTATTTCTTCTATTCTTTTAACGGAGAAACCAGCTTTTTTCTTTATGTTTTTAAACACTTTTTGGGGAATCATTTTGTTTTGCGCCATGGCTTCACAGGCTAAAATTTCAACGTTCAGCCATGTGTTATACTTGTTTTCATCAGTCCAGATATCGCCCATAATACTTCTTGTATATCGTTTTATCATTGATTGCTCTCCATCCGTACTTTATATATACTGTGAACGGTCAAAATCCGAGCTTTTTTATTATGTTTTTTTCACCACGAAGCTCACGAAGAACTAAAAGAAATTATAAAAAGCATTAATTTTAATCTTCGTGCCCCTTCGTGTCCTTCGTGGTTTAATTTTTCCTTATAATTCTGACCGTTTTAAAAAGCGCGGTTTATAGCCGTGCAAACTATAATTCAGCGGTTATGAATTTAATGATCAATATTTATCCAGAGAGTTTCTCCGTCAAAGTGAATGCGATTTGCATTATTATAATCAATCCGGCCCAAAAGAGCAAAAATTTGGTCCATATTATAAACAACGACTTTGCTTAATGGATATATCAGGTTAAGATCCACAGCGATTTTGTTTTCTTTGATGTTGTAAATGGTAACAATTTTTTCGGAAAACTTTAAAATTTTGCCGATTCCTGAACTAAAGCCCTTTTTATCCGGCTCGTCGGCAAGTGGAGCAAGGGCAATCCCCTTGTGATCAAAGTAATCCTTTAAAAACTTAAAGTGTATATTCCAGATGTTGTCTTCAGGTTTGACCACATATATTCCGAATGCTCTTATCCTGTCATCCGGCAGAGTTGCTCCCTCTATGTCCTTTTCAACAATATCACCGCTTTTAATACGTATTTTGTCCAGAATTTCCTGCATGGGAACTATCGAATCACCTATTTTAAGTAATTCATCAGATTTTACAATAATATCAACACTTTTTTCTACCCCATATTTTATTTTACGCTCTTGGGTAAGTATTTGAATCTCTTTATCTTTTTCCAGCTTGTTATAGTCTATTACGACTTGGGATTGTATAGGAACATGAGCTTTTTTCGGCAGGTTTTTTTCAACAGGTCCGGTTGCTTTCCGCATTAAAAATAAACCTGCTGTACCTATTACAGCAAAAATAGCACAGATTATGGTAATAACGACAATCTTATTTGATATGGCTGCATTTTTTTTATGCATAATTTTTTTGCTATTAGACAATAATGAATAACGGGTTTCTATTTTGAAGTGATAATCTTGCTGTCTCCGAGGAACAAGGTGCTATCGCCTTTTATTGATATTGAAAGATTACGCCTTAACTCAAGGTCAATTATTTCTTTTCTTTTATTATTCAGAAGATAGTCAGCTACCTCAACAGGGACTATGCCCGTTACTTTGGAAATTTCTTGTTTTAGAGTTTCTATGCTGAGTTTTCTCAAAAAAGCAAGAGCCAGGGTTTCAGGAGATGGAGTCATGCCTTTTCCCTGGCAATATTTGCAAGCTTCAAAACCGCTGTATCCAATAGAGGGCCTGATTCGCTGTCTCGACATTTCCATCAACCCAAATTTAGAAATTTTTCCGACTTTTGTTTTTGCTTTATCTTTTTTTAAATGGTTTTTCAATGTTCTTTCTACTTCTGATTTGTGCTTTTGGTCTCTCATATCAATTAAATCTAATACAACAAGACCGCCCAGATCTCGTAAGCGCAGTTGACGGGCAATTTCTTCGGCTGCTTCAATGTTGGTCTGCAAAGCAGTTTCTTCGATAGATTTTTTTTGGGTTGCTTTACCTGAATTAACATCTATGGCGACTAAAGCTTCGGTTTGTTCAATTACAATTGATCCACCTGATTTCAGGTGCACTCTGTTTTTATATATAGAAGCGATCTGGTCTTCAAGCTGGTATTTTGTAAATATAGGTTTTTCACCTTTATATAATTTAATAATTTGGGTATGCTTAGGAGATATGATTTTAATAAAATCTTTAACTTCATGGTAAACTGAGGTGTTATCAATAAGAATTTCATTAATATCTGTAGTAAAATAGTCCCTTATGGATCTTAAAACAAGATTTCGTTCTTTAAAGAGAAGCGCTGGAGCGTTTTCCTTCATTATTTGACTTTTAATATTTTTCCAGAGCCTGAAAAGATAATTTAAATCTTTAGAAAGCTTTGTTTTTGTACAATCTATTCCAGCAGTTCTTACAATGATCCCAAATCCTTCAGGGATATTAAGCTCAGATATAATTTTTTTTAGACGATTCCGTTCATCTTCATTGTCTATTTTTCTTGAAATCCCCCGCTGTTCAGTTCCAGGCATAAAAACCACAAATCTCCCGGGAAGAGATATAAATGTTGTAAGCATGGCCCCCTTTTTCATTAAGGGGTCTTTTGTTACTTGTACAATCAGTTCCTGCCCTTTCTTGACAAGATTTGATATGGAAGAGTCTCCGGCATAATTATCCTGAAAGTAATCGCTGTGGATTTCATGCTTCTGAAGAAATCCATGTCGTTCCGCTCCATAATCAACAAATGAAGCCTGGAGGCTGGGCTCAACGCGATAAATTACTGCTTTGTATATATTGCCGTGTGTAATTTCTTTTGAGGCGCTTTCGATATGAAATTCCTCAAGTTTATTGTCAATTACTTTTGCGATTCTGCATTCCTCAGGATCTACTGCATTTATCAGAACCTTACTGATCATCTAATATTTATCCTTTTTTTTCTTTGAAACTGAAATTTAAAAACTCAAATAATCTGAAAAGGTGGCAAATTTGCCCCATCTCACAATCGAATTCCTTGTGACACTTCTTACATTCAAAATTGATTTTCATTTGACCCCCATAATTTCCCCAAATCAATATATATCGTCTCGGATAACCTGATGAAAAAGCCTATAAACATAATAGAAAGGCAAGATAGTTCGTTAACCATAAAACTGAGTAAAGACCAAAAAATGCCCCGGCTTTTTCAGTCAGAGTTCATCCGATTGTTAGCCAGCGTCATTATTAAAATAGCTATAATTGATCAGTATAATTGGCAATCCTTTTTTCAGCTAATTTTACATATTCAGGATTGATATCGTATCCCACATAATTTCGTTTGTCTTTTATAGCTGAAAGGCAAGCTGACCCACTTCCAACAAAGGGATCTAGAACAACTTCGTCCTTGAAAGTATATAACTGAATCAGACGATGAGGCAATTCTTCAGGGAAAGGAGCTGGGTGCCCGATTTGTCTTGCTGAGACGGCAGGAAATGTCCATATGCTTTTTGTCCATTCAAGAAATTCTTCCTTTTTAATTGTGTTTTCCCTATCCTCTTTTTTCCTTGAAAATGTTTCTTTAGAAAAAACCAAAATGTATTCGTGAATATCCCTTAAAACAGGATTTGCGGCTGAAAGCCAACTTCCCCAGGCCGTTGAAGGACTTGCACTTGAAGCCTTGTTCCATATTAGTTCACCACGCATGAGATAACCGATTTTCTGCATACCTTCAATAATGTAGCTATGAAGCGGTATATATGGTTTTCTGCCAAGATTGGCAATATTGACACATGCACGGCCACCAGGAACCAAAACACGATACGTTTCTCGCCAAACAGTATTTAATAAGTCTAAATATTCATTCAAACTCAAGTCATTATCATATTCCTTGGATACATTATATGGAGGTGAAGTAACCATTAAATGGACGCTATTATCAGGCAACTCGTCCATTTTTTCACTGGATTTGCAAAAAAATTTGTTAACATTTTTTTCAGAAATTTTGTTTTCAATATATCTTACTTTCTTTGCATCACGTAAGCCTTCATACAATCTGCTTTTATAAAACTTTGTGGAATCGTGATTGATACGTCCCGGAATTCCAAATGAGCTTGTCTCGGTACTGGATCGCTTTTGTTTATATGCTCCATTTGCCATTTTATTTCCTTATAAGAGATAAGAATTTTTCCGCTTTTGATTCAAAATTCGGTTCTCTGTTTGCAATCTCAATAATTTTCCCCAATTCCTTTCTTGACTTCATGCTGGAAAAAAATTCACCCTTTTTAAACAGCAAACTATTGAGGCTTTGCCTTAACTCATCATATGAATCCATCCTGATAAAGCCACTATCAGGTGTTTGTTTTAAATTGTCACCGTTATTATCTAATGGATTTGGATTCACAGACCAGAATCCCTGTATTATTCCAGCATGATAAAGATGATCAGTTTTTGAAATATAGCTTTGAGTGATAGGGGTATTCCCGAGTATGATAATTGGAATTTTCGAAGCGCTGTGACTGGAAACACGAATATTGATGCTTTTGCCAATAGCTTTTAACATTGAATCTGAACGAAGCAGTCCGGGATTGCCTTTATGTGTTTTAAAATTTCCCAAACAAATCAATTTATTGTTTTTCAATTCCCAATTCCAGACAATCGACATTTTGACTTCAAAAATTGCTACTATGTCTTCAGCCCTTTGTTCTCTTTGTCTATTTTTGCATAATACAACATCTGCCGGAGATTGTGAGGAAAGACCAATTTCATTACAAATAACGCCTTGAACAGCATAAAGCCCATTAGCCCTGGCAAATTCTTGAAGCAAATCTACTGAGTATTTTTCAGTAAAATTCCCAATCAGGGCGTTTCTGCTTTGTAATGTGGATTTTTTGCCTTTGTAAGATTTGGGCCAATAGGCATAATATCGTGAATCATCGCCAAAATAAAAGAGTTGCTCTGGCGATGCAAATTTTCTGGCATCATTGAAAAATTCAATTTCTTTTTCTTTTGTCCAGAGGTCAGGCATAAATTTATTCAATCCTTTTTAAACTTTTATTTCTGGATATTCGATATAAGCTTTTTGTGGGAAAATAATGTCCTGAGATTGGCAACCATTTGATTTTTAAGGAGAAGTTAAGGGGTAAGCCTGCCCCAAAAAAGAGCCCTAAAATCAAGATCTTGGATATTTTTCTCATCTCTCAGGTTTTCCTTGTTATATATTGTATGCATTGGGTTAAGTGCCCACAAAATATGGTATTGCTAACAGCGTGAAGCCTTATATCGAATATCCAGTTTATTTGGTATTCATAGCAACTTTTATTAGGGATTGATACAAATAAAGTTTAAGCAGGCTAACAATATGTTCTCCGCACATAAATCTACCTTTTCAGTTACCGATTTATTTTTTTGATTAGGTATAATTTGGCTTCTGTTTCAAGTCGAACAGTCGGCGAAGTTTGATAGTCAAACGGTCTATTGAAACAGCAAATGTCAAGATACACTTTCATACAATTTCCATCATTGTTTCGCTGCATAACAAGTTGTTATAAATATTTTTTGATTGAATATGAAATTGTCAAGTGCAAGTCAAACTATTTTTGATCAGTGGTTTTCGTCAGTATTGCTATTTATATTATATTATGGCATGAGGTGATAGAATTTGAAGAAGATTGTTTGAAAGGTAGTAATAAAAAATGGATAAAAAATACGATCCAAAGATAATAGAAAAAAAAAGGCGGATTTACTGGGAAAGTTCAAAGCTTTTTAAGGTTCATGAGGACCCGGAAAGGCAAAAATATTACCTTCTTGAAATGTTTCCTTATCCTTCCGGCAAGATACACATGGGGCATGTTAGAAACTATACCATAGGCGATGTCATTGCCAGGTACAAAAAAATGCAGGGATTCAATGTATTACATCCAATGGGATGGGATGCATTTGGTATGCCGGCAGAAAACGCTGCAATTGCAAACAGATCTCATCCGGCAAAATGGACATATGAAAATATTGATACGATGCGTCGCCAGTTGAAACGTATTGGATTCAGCTACGACTGGGAAAGAGAATTCGCCACTTGCAGTCCCGAATATTATAGATGGGAGCAATGGTTATTCTTAAAAATGTATGAAAAGAAAATGGTTTACAGAAAGGAATCGTTTGTTAACTGGTGTAATTCCTGTCAGACTGTTCTTGCCAACGAGCAGGTTGAGGCCGGTATGTGCTGGAGATGTGGCAATGCTGTCCGCCAAAAGAAACTATGGCAGTGGTTTTTCCGAATTACCGATTATGCTGAAGACCTTCTGGCTTACTGCGATCATCTTCCTGGCTGGCCCGATAAAGTTATTGCCATGCAGAAAAACTGGATCAAAAAAAGTTTAGGAGCGGAAATTCGTTTTCCTATAGAGAATTCTCCTGATAAAAATGAGCATATATCTGTTTTTACTACGCGGCAGGATACAGTTTTCGGAGCAACATTTATGTGCCTTGCTCCGGAACATCCGCTTGTGCTGAAGCTTTCAGAAGGAACAAAGCAGGAAGAACAGGTAAGAGAATTTATTGAACGAATATCTATGCAGGACAGGTCGGTCAAGGCCGTTGAAGGTTATGAAAAGGAGGGTGTTTTTACAGGCGCCTATTGTATAAACCCGTTGAGCAAGAGAAGAATCCCAGTTTATACAGCTAATTTTGCCCTGATGGAATATGGTACCGGTGCGGTTATGTCTGTTCCTGCACATGACCAGCGTGATTTTGATTTTGCTAAAAAGTATGGGCTCAATATAATAGTTGTTATAAAACCATATGATTGTGATCTTGATTCTGCTGCAATGACGGAAGCTTATAGTGGTGATGGAGTAATGATTAATTCCGGTCAATTTGACGGAATGGATAACAGAAAAGCTTTAGATGCAATAGCTTTTTTTCTTGAAGATAATGATATCGGGAAGAAAACTGTAAGTTTCAGATTAAGAGACTGGGGTATTTCCAGACAGCGATACTGGGGCGCGCCGATTCCCATGATTTACTGCAGCAAATGCGGAATCGTTCCTGTGCCTGAAGAAGACCTTCCCGTAATACTTCCGGAAGATGCCGATCTTCTGGAAGACGGCGGATCACCCCTTTCAAGGCTTGAATATTTTACAAATACCAGGTGCCCGGCATGTGGAGCTTCTGACGCGAAACGAGAAACCGATACAATGGACACATTTGTAGAGTCTTCCTGGTATTTTGCCAGATATTGCAGCCCTGATTGCAACACCGGCATGTTTGATAAAAAAGCCGTTGAATACTGGATGCCGGTAGACCAGTATATCGGAGGGGTAGAACACGCTGTTTTACATCTTCTGTATTCAAGGTATGTTACACGTGTATTAAAAGATTTGGGCATGGTTAGTTTTAAGGAACCTTTTACAAGGCTGCTTACCCAGGGGATGGTCTGTAAAGAGACTGTTTCGTGTCCTGAACACGGCTATCTTTTCCCTGAAGAAGTGAGAGGGGACGGCAGCAGTTCTGATCGTTTTTGTAAAAAATGCGGCAAGAAAGTTGTGGTGGGTCGTATTGAAAAAATGTCAAAATCAAAAAAGAATGTAATAGATCCGAATATATTGCTTGATAAATATGGCGCGGATACCACGAGACTTTTCTGCCTTTTTGCAGCTCCTCCACAACGTGATCTCGAATGGAGTGAGCAGGGAGTCGAAGGCAGCTATCGCTTTCTTAACCGTGTATGGCGTATTGCATCGAACTGCATGGATTACATAAAAGATATTTCGCCGTATTATGGAAGTCCTGACAAGCTTGATGGTGAATCGCGTGATTTATATAGAAAGACACATTATACAATAAAAAAGGTTACCAGAGATATTGAAGATAGATTTCATTTTAATACAGCTATAAGCGCTGTTATGGAACTTGTTAATACTATGTCTGGCATTGATCTTCAACAAAACGGTCACAAAGAGAACTCCGTTGTTAAATATGCTCTGGAGTCTGTTGTGCTCCTTTTAGCGCCGATAGTTCCTCATTTTTCCGAAGAACTCTGGGAAGCATTGGGAAATGAGTCCAGTATACTTTTAGCTTCATGGCCTGAATACAATAAGGAAGCTCTGTCTAAAAATAACCTTTTAATTGTTGCCCAGGTTAACGGCAAGCTCAGAAGCAGGTTTAATGCAGATGTTGATTCAGATGATAATACCTTAAAAGAAATGGCGCTTTCAGATGAACGGGTTAAAAAATTTATAAAGGGTAAGCCTGTTAGAAAAATTATAGTTGTAAAGAAAAAGCTGGTTAATATTGTTGTATAATCTTTCATGGTTCAGGGTTTACCTAAACTCTGAACAGTAAATTTTTGAACCCGTGAACGCTTACAAAAAGGAAAAGATTGGAACATGTTTTCTAATAATAAGATTAATGTCTGGATAATTTTTTGTTCGCTTATTGTTTTTTCATCATGTGGATACAGTTTTAGAGGCGGTGGTAATTTGCCGGAAGGCATCAAAAGCCTTTCGATAAAAATGCTCGAAAACCGAACTTCTGAAACCGGAGCAGAAAATATTTTTACAAATGATCTCATTTATGAAATTACCAGTTTCGGTAAAGTAGTTTTAACAAAAGGAGATAGCGCCGATGGCATTCTTACCGGAATCATTAAATCCATGCGTATTGATGCAATTTCCCACAGGGATTCGTACTCATCGCTTGAAAGGCGGGTCATTGTCACACTGAGCTTGAAATTGACAGATCCTGCCGGCAGAGTAATATGGTCGGCAAAAGACCTTTCTGTAAGCGAAGACTATGTTGTATCATCCGATAAGCAGACAACAGAAAAAAACAGACGGGAAGCTATTACAACTCTTTCTAAAAGATTTGCAGAAAAAGTTTATAATCGTTTAACAGACGATTTTTAGAATAGGCACTGGCTCAGTTTAATAGATAAAATATTACATTGCCTTCAGTTCGTGCATTTATGACCTGCCACATCAAACCGACAGGCTTCTTTAAACCCTGAAAAAAAGAAATAACAATTCAGATAGAGGCGCTAAACACAACATTATCATATCCTATAATAAAATAGGTAAAGATGGTGAGTATCGGCTTTTTAGATATTCCTTGCCAGTGACGGATTGCAATGAATATCTGACAAAAGTTATCAAGTTCTAATACTTTTATGGTCTATCATAAAACCGGTGTTACTTGCCTGGAAGTCCAAGTAACACCGTGCATATTTTTTGCCTGATAAAATGCTGCTCACATACCAGATTTTTCCAATGCTACTCCCCTGAAAATTTCCTGCTGCCGAACGTTGGCCATGAAAGGTCGCAAGAATAAGGGCAAGCGAACCGGTATGTTGCAAAGGCATCCCAAAGATAGAAGCCCATGAAAAACACGGCTCCTCGCAATCCTATTCAATGGCATTGTTCGGCGCTGCGTAGGCTACGTTATTCGCCGTACACAGTTACTTTGTATGTCCCTATAATCCCGAGAACATTGGAAACATCCCAATCAACATGATGTACTTTGGTAATGCCTCCGTTTTTCATTGCCGCGTCAATGCTGGCATCGCCCCATGCAAATAAAGTTAACACGCTGGTACATGTTGACGTACCGACTTTGGAAGCTTGTCCACCATTCGCCGTGGCAATAACGGGTAACTTTACTCCGGTGTATACTGAACCAATAGGCACAGTGGTAGCACACCCCACAGTAAATGCAAGCAATGTTAATACAGCCATCATCTTCAGTGTTTTTCTCATAAAACTCCTCCTTTCTATTTAGTGGTTAGTTGCCGAACGTACGAGTCACCTACGCCAACAGCCAATGAGGACTTGACAAAAGCAAAGTTTGCTCCGAAATAGCTAAAAAAACGCTCTGGCTTTTGGTGTCAGGTGAACTGGCTCGTTGGCGGCTTGGAATGCACAGAGTAAGCATCAATAATGATAACGTCCTTGCACAAAATCAATTCTGTCATGCCCCACGACATAAACCAAGCGATGTTCTTGAGTAATTCGGCGAGACCAAACACCTGATCCGAGAAACTTCAAAGGTTCCGGTTTGCCGATACCCTTAAATGGATCTCGTATTATCGCCTCAATTAATTTAAAAACTCGAAGAGCTGTCTTGCGGTCCGTCTCTACCCAGTAACGTAAATCCTCCCTGCACTCTGGTTGAAACACAGCTTTTCGTTGCATAGCAGTGTGGGGCGTTTTCATATAACGGTTACTCAAACCCTACTTCGCTTCGAAGCTCATCAATTGTTTGTGGTATGCCTGATCCTTTTCTGACTCTATCCAGTGCGGCAAGGAGTCTTTCTGCATTAGTGGGCGAACGAAGCAAATGTGCCGTTTCGAGTATGCAGGTCAACTCGTCAGCTGCTATCATAGCGACATCTTCACTCCCACGTCGTTGAATGATAACCACCTCTCGATTTTTCGTTACCTCATCTATTAAAAAAGCAAGGCGTGCTCGGGCATGGGTATATGTTGTTTGAATTGCCATATTTTCCTCCTTGTTTATGTACACTCATACTGTACATATTAAAAGCAGGAATGTCAACATAGATAACTATTATACTCTATTTACGCGACCCGCTAACGCCGAACTGACCGGCTGGGCAGCGATAACCGAAAAACTAAACTATCGCTCAAATACTGCCCTTCAGAAGCGGCACGGCTTTGCCCAGTCCATCTCCACATACTATTAGGCGAAACAAAAAGATGGCTTCTCCTTTAAATTGGATTATAATATCCAATTATTCAAATCATATCAAATAATTTTACATCAAAAGGAGCCTATTACATTGCTTCGCAAATTAACCAAAGGAATAAACTTGACCATAGCCGAATTGCAATATTATTAAGTAGTTAGAATTAAGTTTATTGGGAGGAAGAGTGCAACCGTATTCAGTAGAGCAAAGCATAATTGAAGGTGAACTGGAAGTCAAAGAACTTTTCGAGTATGCGCAAAACATAGAGTAATGCAGATTGGTTTAACCGCAATGAAGTGTTCAGGGTGGTCAATTTTGGGTTGTCATTTCCAAATAATTATATCACTACACTAAATATTTAAGAAAAATACATAAAATCAAAGAGTTAATGATGGAATTTTGAGCTACAAAGAAGATTCAGGACAGAATATGCAGATACACCTGGCTTGTCAAATAACCGGATAAGATTGTGGTTCGTTCCTAACACAATCTATCCTTATTCGTTATTCGTTGGGCTGTTTTAATTTGAGAATATACTGTGTTTAACCCTAACGGTCGAAAAATAATGACCGCTTACGTTAGTTATCCTTTTATTGTTTCTCACTTTGAGCTTTAATTTGAGCGGATAGGTTCAACAACTCATCTTTACGGGGGCGGAAGTAAATCATCGCTACTGCGGAAATAATCAACAATTGATAAAGTGACAAAGTATCTTTAGCCATTAAAAATGGCTATGTTCCCTTTAAATGTTGAAAATTAATCAATGATTCCTATTTTTTTGATATATTCCGAAAAGGAGGAAGCCATGAAAAACAAAGACTTTTCACAATTACTACTCC
>JAJSZP010000010.1 GCA_030262775.1 Deltaproteobacteria bacterium
GACGGTGCAATAAGGATTGATGCCCTTTTAAAACGTGCAATTGATTTTGGAATGGATTCTGTGGCCATTACCGATCATGGCACTATGTTCGGAGTTCTTGAATTTTTTGAAAAGGCCTGTAAAGCGGGGATCAAACCAATAATAGGATGCGAATATTATGTTGCACCGCGCAAACTTACTGATAAAACCCCTTTAGATCATAAAGGGCTTTCCCACCTGGTCATTCTGGCTGAAACTTCTGAAGGATACCGTAATTTATGCAAACTGGCTACAATTGCTCAACTCAAAGGTTTTTACCATAAGCCGCGAATTGACAAGAATGTATTAAGAGAGCACAGTAAAGGGCTTATTGCTCTTTCAGCTTGTTTGCATGGTGAAATTCCAGGACTTATTAGTGAGAACAGGCTTGATGAGGCTGATGAGGCTGCGCGTGCCTGTATTGACATCTTTGGTGAGGATAATTTTTTTCTTGAAGTTCAAAATAACGGGCTCCCTGTACAGGAAAAAGTGAACAATACCCTTCTTGACATGAGCGAAAGGCTCTCAATTCCTCTGGTTGCGACCAATGACTGCCACTATCTTGACAAAGAAGATGCTCGTGCTCATGAAATTCTTCTATGCATACAAACAGGCAAAAGTATTTATGACCCGGATCACTTCAAATTTGGAACCGATCAGCTCTATTTTAAATCAAGAGAAGAGATGCGCAATGATTTTAAAAGCTATCCTGGAGCATTAGAAAATACAGTCAGTATAGCTAAAAGATGTAAAGTTGATTTTGATTTTAAATCTTATCACTTCCCAAAATTTGAAACCCCATCAGGACAGACTGCCGAAGAGTTTTTTGAAAAAAAAGCCAGGAAGGGATATAATCAAAAAATAAAGCATATTAAGGAAAAAAATCCTGCGATTGACGAAAGTCAGTATAAAGAACGTATAGAGAACGAAATTTCAACCATAAATTCTATGGGCTTTGCTGGATACTTTTTGATTGTTGCTGATTTCATCAACTATGCCCAAAAACACAATGTCCCTGTTGGTCCAGGCAGAGGTTCGGCAGCCGGAAGCCTTGTTGCCTATTCTCTTGGAATTACCGGGTTGGATCCAATAGAACATGGTTTAATTTTTGAGCGTTTTCTTAACCCGGGCCGAAAAAGCATGCCTGATATTGATGTTGATTTCTGTATAAACGGCAGGGAAAAAATATTCAGGTATGTGGTTGAAAAATATGGCGGCACTGACTATGTAGCCCAGATTATTACGTTTGGAAAACTAAAGACCAGAGCCGTGATACGGGATGTGGGACGTGCTCTGGATATCCCTCTGCATGAAGTAGATGCAATAGCCAAAATGGTTCCTGATGTTTTGAATATCAGCCTGGATGATGCTCTGAAACAGGAGCCCAGGATCAGGTCAATTGCAGAAGAAAAACCGGAAATCAACGATTTGCTAAAGGTATGCCGCGTCCTGGAAGGACTTCCCCGGCATGCATCAACTCATGCTGCCGGCGTAGTTGTTTCCGACAAGCCATTTGTGGAGTATTTGCCGCTGTATAGGGGTAAAAAAGGAGAAGTTCTGACACAGTTCGACATGAAATGTGTCGAGAAAATAGGGCTTGTAAAATTCGATTTTCTTGGGCTTCGCAACCTTACCGTTATTGCAAACACTTTATCTCTTATCGCCAAACAGGGCGGAACCCCTCCTGATCTTATAAATATAAATCTGGATGATCCTGGTACATACAGGCTTCTTGTTTCGGGTGATACTATCGGAGTGTTCCAACTGGAAAGTTCTGGCATGAAAGATCTGCTTGTAAGGTTAAGGCCCGAATGCTTTGATGATGTTATAGCGCTTGTTGCTCTTTATCGTCCAGGCCCCATGGAAAGCGGGATGATTGACGATTATGTGGAAAGAAAACATGGAAAAAAAACTGTAGTGTATCTTTTGCCTGAGCTGGAGCCTATATTAAAAGAAACTTACGGAGTTATTGTGTATCAGGAACAGGTCATGAGAATTGCGGCATCTGTTGCTGACTATTCCATGTCTGAAGCTGATGATTTAAGAAAAGCTATGGGCAAGAAAAAACCTGCAATTATGGCCAGGCAAAGGCTACGTTTTATAAAGGGAGCCACTGAACGGGGCATTCAATCCCAGAAAGCAAAAAAACTGTTTGATCTTATTGAAAAATTCGGAGGCTATGGATTTAACAAGTCTCACAGCGCAGCTTATGCCCTTATTGCATATCAGACAGCTTTTCTTAAAGCGCATTTTCCTGTTGAGTTTATGGCTTCGCTGCTTACCAGCGAGATTCACTCAATTGACGGAGTCGTAAAATATATAGCCGAATGCCGACATCACGGCGTACATGTACTTCCTCCTGATATAAATGAAAGCGACAAGGAGTTTACGGTAATAGGTTCGAAGATCAGGTTCGGACTGGTTGCTGTCAAGAATGTTGGCCAAGGAGCTATTGAAGCTATAATAGATAACAGAAAAGAGGGAAAATTTTCTTCTCTGTTTGATTTTTGTGAACGAGTGGATCTTAAAAAAACTAACAAAAGAGTTATTGAAAATCTTATTAAATGTGGCGCCTTTGATTTTACAGGAGCTAATCGTTCCCAGATGATGGCATTTCTGGAAAATGCTGTTGATTATGGCCAAAGGGTTCAGAAGGAAAAAGCAGATCCACAGATGGGATTATTCGATATGGGAGGAGTCAAACAAAATATCAATCTCCCTCAAATGCCAGGCATGGATGAATGGGATGAAAAACAGCTTTTAGATTTTGAAAAGGAAGCCATTGGCTTTTACATAACCGGTCACCCTTTGACAAAGTTCGAGGACCTGCTGGATAAATTTACCAATGCAAATACAATTTCTTTAAAGAAAAAAAACGATGGTAAAATTGTCAGGATCAGCGGCATTGTTATTAAAATTAAGCGCATAAAGACAAAAAAAGGCGATTTAATGGCCTTTGTTACCCTGGAAGATCAGCATGGAACTGTTGAGATTATAATATTTTCTTCAGTTTATGCAACGATTCACGAACTCCTGATTGAAGATAACGCTGTCATTATACAGGGAAAGGTAAAAAATGATGAGAATTCTGTAAAAATTTTGGCAGGTACCGTAGTGCCGATTGAGAAAGCTGAGGAAACCTGGACTGCAAGTATTCATTTTAATTTGAATAAAAATAAAACAGGAAAAGATTTGCTTTTAAGATTGAATGATCTTCTTAAAAGATATCCTGGTTCATGCAATGCATATATTCATTTATATAGTCCTGAAGAAACAGATACAGTCATAGCTCTGCCTGATACAATGAGATTAAAGGCCGGTTCGTCATTAACCCGTGCAGTAAATAATCTTATTGGTTATAATGCTGTAGAAACGATATGTGACTCTGAATATAAAGAGCCGAAAGAAAACAGTAAAAAAGGAAGATATAGAAATGCCTGACCTGACGGAAAACGTATATGCTGTTTTGCTCGCAGGGGGTTCTGGAACGCGTCTTTGGCCTGTATCCAGAAAGCTCTATCCCAAGCAACTTGTAAAGTTTATAGGTAAAAATTCTCTTGTTCAGAGCACTATAAAAAGGTTAAGCTCTGTGCTCGACACAGAAAAAATAAGAATAGTATGCGGAAAGGAACATTTTCATGAGACAGCCAGACACATGGCTGAAATAGGCGTTAGGTCTGAAGGAAAAATCATTTGTGAACCGTGTGGCAGAAATACAGCGCCCGCTATTCTGCTTGCACTACTCAATATTTTAAAAAGTAACCAGGATGCCATACTGTGTGTTTTCCCGGCTGATCATGTAATTAGAGATATAGAGAGTTTTCATAATAAGTTAAATTCGGCAATACGTCTTGCTAACAAGGGTTATCTTGTAACCTTTGGTATTAAACCCAATTATCCTGAGACAGGATATGGGTATCTTGAAGGTGCCGGCGAAATATTTGATGGAGCATTAGCGATTAAGAGATTTGTTGAGAAGCCGGATGAAAAAACTGCAGAAAAGTATGTTAAGGCTGAAAACTTTTTCTGGAACAGCGGGATGTTTGCTTTCATGGGTTCTGTCATGATTGAAGAATTTCGCAAATACCAGCCGGAACTCCTTAAAATAATGGAAGATATTGTTGCAAAATACAGTTCCGTAACAGTAGATGAATATAAGAGACTGCCGGACATTTCTATAGATTATGCCATAATGGAAAATACGGATAAAGGAGTTGTTCTGCCATCTGACTTTGGATGGAGCGATATAGGATCATGGAAGTCTCTTTATGATTTTCTTCCAAAAGATGGAGACAATAATGTTATTGATGGAGATATTATTGCAAAGGATACAAAAAATTGTTTCATAATGAGCGGCGAGCGGCTGATCGCTACAAATCATCTAAACAGAATAGTTGTCGTTGAAACACCTGACTCTGTATTTGTTTCAGATCTTGATAACAGCAGAGATGTGAAATCTATTGTTGACAAGCTAAAGGAAAAGAAAAGAAAAGAATATCGGAAACATAAGACAGTCCAGCATTCCTGGGGAAGTTTAACTGTTCTTGAACATGAAGATGATATTAAAGTTGAAAGGCTTGTCATATATCCTGATTCAAATCTTCAATTTAAAGTTAAAAAGCCGGGTTTACAACACCTGATTGTTGTTAAAGGCCATGTGAAAATCACATTAAACATGGAAACCGAATGGTTAACCAGGGGAGAATCAAAAATATTTTTCGGCAATGAATCTGTTAAAATTGACAACCCGGAAAAAGAGCCGGTTTGTATTATTAGAGTAAAGGTTGAAGGCTGAAAATTGAAGGAAAAAATAGTATGACAGTACCATGAGCCTCTTGCAGAGACATTTAAATATTTATCAGATGTCATTGAAAACATAGAAGTGTTTATTCTTGATAAGAAACATACTACGAATTAACCGGTGTTAACATGCAATGAATTTAACCACCTGCACTATTTTGTAAGGACTATCAAACGGTTATATATTGGTCACTGATTACAGTTTGACAAGTTATAGGCGGGCTGATAAAAATTTAATATAGATATGGATACCTGAATTGAGCAGAAAAATATGAGGTTTGTCGATTATACTGATGCCTGAACTTTCACGTGATGTTATTGTAATAAACGAACTCGGCCTTCATGCGAGGTCCTCTGCTAAAATTGCGGAGATCGCCAGGAAAGCAAATTATAACGTCTGGATAATTAAAGACAAAAAAATGGTGGATGCCTCAAGTATTCTTGATATCCTGACCCTTGAGTGTATAAAAGGGTCTATAATTACACTTAAGATTGATGACCAATCAGACCTTGATATTTTAAATGATATTGTAAAACAGTTTGAGCTAAGGTTTGGAGAAATAAACTGATATGACAGATACTGGTTCCAGAGAGATTATATTAACCGGAATAAATGCTTCTCCGGGTATTAGTATAGGAAAGGCTTATATAGTCGATATAGAAGGCGTAGAGGTTATAAAGAAGTATTTTATCAGCGAAGATGATGTGCCAGATGAGATAAAACGTTTCAAAAGGGCTGTGAATGAGGCAAAGCAGCAAATGCTTACAATTATAACTAATGCTCCTGAGGAATTGCGCGATCATACATATATACTTGAAACTCACAAAACCCTGCTTAAAGATAAGATGCTATATGGCAAGACAATTGAAGCAATTAAAAATGAAAAGGTAAATGCGGAGTGGGCTCTTAAAAAGGTAGTATCAGACGTAAAATCCATGTTTAAAAATATGTCTGACTCATATTTAAAAGAGCGCGCTACTGACATAGTATATGTATCTGACCGTATAATGAGAAATTTAGTCGGAGCAGAATCAGAAAAAATTGCTGATATTGATAAACGGGTAATACTTGTTGCAAACGATCTTTCTCCGGCAGAGGCAAGCCAGATAAATCTTGAGCGGATAAAGGGATTTGTAACTGACCGGGGCGGAAAAACATCTCATACAAGCATTATAGCCCGAACCCTTGAGATTCCTGCTGTCATGGGTTTGGGGAATGCTACTAATACCATTGAAAATGATGATTTAATTATTATTGATGGCACAGTCGGCACAGTAATTATTCATCCCACTGAAGAAACTCTTTTGGAGTATGGAGTTCGCAGCGTCAAATACGAAGAACTTAAAGCAGCCATTACCCGTGACAGCCATCTTCGAGCTGAAACCGCTGATGGGTTTCAGTTAAAAGTTATGGGCAATATTGAGCTTCCTGAAGAAGTTGTATCAGTTATTGATTACGGCGGAGATGGAATTGGACTTTACAGAACAGAGTTCCAGTATTTAAGCAGCCCTGGTTTGCCAAATGAACATGAACTTTTTGATAAATACAAGGATGTGGTCGAGGTAATTGCGCCGAAACCGGTAACTATCCGAACTCTCGACATAAACGGCGATAAAGCCTTTAGTAATAATCCTGATTGCATGGAAGCCAATCCTGCCCTGGGCTTGCGAGCCATAAGATATTGCCTGAAGAATCCTGATGTCTTCAGGACACAGCTCAGAGCCATATTAAGGGCTGCGGCTTTTGGCAATGTCAGAATTTTGATTCCCATGATATCAAGCTATGAGGAAATCCTTGAGACAAAAAGAATATTGGCTGAAGCTGCTGATTCTCTGGAGAGAGAAAGAACTCTTTTTAATAGAGATGTTGAATTAGGGATCATGATCGAAGTTCCTTCTGCCGTAATAATTGCAGATATTTTGGCAGAAGAAGTAGATTTTTTCAGTTTGGGTACCAATGATCTTATCCAGTATTCACTTGCAATAGATAGAGGGAACAGAAATGTAGCACACCTCTACCATTCGCTTCATCCTGCTATTATCCGTATGATAAAACGGGTTGCCGATGTTAGCAGAGACAAAGGGATAAAGCTATTCATGTGCGGCGAGATGGCCTCTGATCCGATTAATCTGCCTATACTTTTAGGTTTGGGGATAGATGAACTAAGCATGAATCCTCAGTCGATTCCTGCTGTAAAGAGCATGATAAGGGCACTTAAAGTTGAAGACGCCAGAGCCTTCATGAAAAATATTTTTAAACAGAACACAGCCTCAGAAGTTGAGGAATTGATAAAAAAAACGTACGGCAGCATTCTTTTTGAAAAGGTGTATGCACGGAGAAAGGCATTTGGGGATAGAGCATAAAAAAATTATTACAGAAAATAGAAAGGCCAGATATAATTATTTTATAGAAGATACTTATGAGGCCGGAATGGTTCTTGTCGGAACCGAGGTCAAATCCCTCAGAATCGGTCGTGTGAATCTTAAGGATTCCTATGCAAAGATTAAGAACGGAGAAATTTTTGTTTATCAGGTGCATATTGGGGCATATCCTTTTGCTCAGGATAATAATCATAAACCTCTAAGGCCCAGAAAGCTGCTGTTGAACAAGCAAGAGATTAAAAAGCTGTATGGTAAAGTAAATGAAATGGGTTACTCTCTGATTCCCTTAAGTATTTATTTTAAAAAAGGAAAAGCAAAAATGACAATTGCCCTTGCCAGGGGAAAACGCAAGTATGATAAAAGAGAGACAATCAGAAGGCGCGATCAAAAAAGGGAACTAGACAGAGAAAAAAAGGAAAATCGGTAATTTTATATTAAAAAATTGTTAAAATTTTCAAATGTCTCATCTTGACATTAAGACGCTTATCACTTATTTTGTGATATAAGCTTTTTTAAATAAGTCTGCAAATTTTCTCCTCTCTATGGGGGCGAAATGGCTTCGACGGAGATAAAGAAGCTCTGGCTGCATACCGAGCTCCTGCCTGCTCGTAAAAAAGGTTGGGACTAAATATAATCGCAGATGATTATGATTACGCTTTAGCCGCTTAGGCTAACGTCCTGCTGGGTTATTCCTGCGCATCCGGTAAGGGCGACGACTAGCAGGATAGCTCTTTCTGATTTCCTGTTTCAGGATTAGCGAAATTCAAACAGGATAGTCTTTCAAGCATCCTGCCTGGAGGAGACTTGAATGGGCGAAAGCTAAAGTTCAGGCTAAGTATGTAGATGCCCGTGCGGAATGTTTTCGGACGCGGGTTCGACTCCCGCCGCCTCCACCAAAACATAGTCCAAGACAATCTGAAAAACATCAAAACCCCGAGATATTAAAAGTATTTCGGGGTTTTTTGTTTCCGGTGACTCCTATTAAACAGTTAAGCTCTTAAATCGCTCCTTTCTGTCTGGTTTGATTGCCATCAAAAAGGAACATGTATGCCCACACTTTTCAATCAAAAGTACGCTTAAGCCGGAAGAACCGAAAAAAATAATACTGAACCGATGGTCTGGTCTCTTATGGCTGCTATGTTGCGGAAAAACCGCAGGATGACGTTTATAGTTCGACAGGATAAACTCTTTGTGATATTATTATTTTAAACTGAAGTTTTTCCCTTGATCTAATAATATTAGACAGTTAACTATGTTGTAGTCATATAATAAGCATAATGATTTCAAATAGTTACGAGTCCCTGAAAAAACTTCGGTTTAAATATATACCTCGAAAGGTTACAAAATGCGCTTTTCTATGTGGGCAATGAGCATCAAGAGCAAGACGCGGAATAGCAGGCTATTGCAAGTCTGAGCAACGCTAAAAAAATCGTAAACCTGAGTAGTTATAAAATATGAAAAAAAACAGGCTGATTGATATATCGCCCTTTAGGCACCTATACCCGTTCAAGTCCAATTATATGGATTTAGACGGGCTTAAATACCACTTTATTGATAAGGGATCCGGCGATCCGATTATAATGATTCATGGAAATCCCACCTGGTCTTTCTATTATCGCAACCTTATTACAGCGCTTTCACCTCAATTCCGAACTATTGCTGTAGATCATATCGGTTGCGGGCTGTCTGACAAACCTGACACAAAAACATATGACTACGGGCTAAAAAGCCGTATAAATAATATGGAAACTCTCCTGGATTACCTTGACCTGAAGGAAAATCTGACTCTTGTTGTTCACGACTGGGGTGGAATAATCGGAATGGCTTATGTAATTAAATACCCGGAGAGAATTAAGCGAATAATCATAATGAACACCGCGGCTTTTTTCTTTCCGGACAATAAAAAGCTGCCTGTCAGACTAAGGCTCATAAGGGATATTTGCCCATTTGCACGCATTGCAGTGCTCGGTTTCAATCTATTTGCATATAGCGCTCTTTTTATGGCAACAAGAAAGGGGCTCTCAAAAGATGTAAAATCAGGCCTGATTGCCCCGTACAACTGCTGGAAAAACAGGATCGCTACGCTGAAGTTTGTTCAGGACATTCCTTTAAGCGAAAATGACCCAAGCTACAGCCTTGTAAGGCATGTTGATAAAAATCTGCATAAACTTTCGGATATTCCGATGCTGATATGCTGGGGCAAACATGACTTTGTTTTTGACCTCTCATACCTTGCGGAATGGCAGCGCCGTTTTCCTGATGCAGAGGTTCATATTTTTTCAGATGCAGGCCACTATGTTCTTGAAGACGAACCGGATAAAATCATAGTATTAATTAAAAAATTTTTAAAGAATCATCCCATATAACAAATAATTACAGTTAAAAAATTGTAAGCTGACAACTCTGAATCATGAACCGTGAGCCTGACAACCCGAGTAGTTGCAATGTTTCAAATCATCTCAGAAGGATGGCAGAAATTCATCCCCACAAAAGAGCTGTTGTCTATCCTGCGGCTCATGATAAATACGGAAGGATTGCATATTCCCATCTAACCTTCCAGCAGCTTGACAGGGAATCTGACTATTATGCTTACGGGCTCGAAAAGGCAGGGATTAAACAGGGGACAAGAACTGTTTTAATGGTTAAACCCGGCATAGAATTTTTTGCCCTTACATTTGCAATATTCAAGGTTGGAGCTGTGCCTGTTGTTGTTGATCCAGGTATGGGAATCAGCCGGATGCTGCGCTGCCTTGAAGAAAGCCGCCCCAATGCTTTTATAGGCATACCAATCGCCCATGCTCTTAGAAAACTGCGACCAAAATATTTCAAAACAGTAAATACAAACATAACTGTGGGCAGACGGTGGTTCTGGGGAGGACTTTTGCTTAAAGATATTCGCCGGACATCCAACAAGCTATATAACATTGCCAAAACCAGACAAAACGATATGGCAGCTATACTGTTTACAACAGGCAGCACAGGCCCCGCCAAAGGCGTAGTATACACTCACGGCACATTTGACGCCCAGATAAGACACATAAAATCCCATTTTAATATAACTTCTGATGAAATAGATCTTCCCACATTCCCTCTCTTCGCCCTTTTCGACCCAGCCTTGGGAATGACAGCAATTATACCGGATATGGACCCCACAAAGCCTGGATTTGTTAACCCTGAAAAAATCATAGAACCTATTATGAATCAGGGTGTCACTAATATGTTTGCATCTCCTGCCCTGCTGAATCAAGTGGGACGATACTGCAAAGACAAAGGCTTAACCCTGCCTTCGCTAAAAAGAGTTATTTCCGCAGGCGCTCCGGTTTCTCCATCAAACATCGAAAGGTTTGCTTCAACTTTATGTGACGGCATTGAGGTTCATACGCCCTATGGCGCCACCGAAGCAATGCCCGTGATATCAATTGGAAGCAACGAAATACTGTTCGAAACAGCAGAGCTGAGCAAGAAGGGCTACGGCATCTGTGTGGGCCGTCCTGTCGGCGACCTGGAAGTACGCATAATTGAGATAAATGATAATCCAATCGAAAAGTGGTCGGATGCACTCATTCTTCCTGATGGTGATACAGGTGAAATAACGGTATCAGGAGATCTGGTCACAAGGCAGTATTTTAGCAAACCAAAGGCCAATGCTCTTTCAAAAATAAAAGATGGGAACAGAATATGGCACAGAATGGGTGATCTGGGCTGGATGGACAAAAAAGGAAGAATATGGTTCTGCGGCCGAAAAAATCAGCGAGTGATTACAAAAAACGGCTTTGCGTTCACAATACCATGTGAAGCTATATTCAACAACCATCCAATGGTGTTTCGAAGCGCTATAGTCGGAGTCGGTTCTCCGCCAAATCAAAAACCGGTGATATGTATTGAACTGGAACATGATAAAAAAGAAAAAAGAAAAAAACTTATTAAAAAGGAACTCCTTGAACTTGCAAAAAGCAGTGTCATAACAAAAAATATTGATACAATACTTTTTCACAAGGCATTCCCGGTTGACATAAGGCACAACTCAAAAATTTTTCGTGAAAAACTGGCGATATGGGCAGAAAAAAAAGTATCATAAATCAAATGAGTGTAATCTTTTTGCATAGTATGAATAATATCTTCATAGAACGTTTATGGCGATCAGTGAAGTACGAAAAAATATTTCTCGAAGAGTTTTACAACTTTAAACGACCAAATCAGTCGTTTTCAGAAAAAACACCAGATGAGATGTATTAGGGAGAGGAAGTTGCCCAGATGGCAGCATGAATAATCAGGTTAAAAGACAAAAAGAAACGCACCTTAATTTAGAAAAAAATTGTCCTTGACTTGGGGTCCACTTCAGTTTCAGATTGAGCATTATTCCGCAATGTTTCAATAAGTTTCTCCATGTCTGGTGGAACAGGAGACTCAAAAGATATTGCTTCCTCGGTCAGAGGGTGCACGAACTCAAGCCTCCATGCATGAAGCATCTGCCTTGGCACAGATGCCGAAAGGTTTTTCGCAGTCTTTTTGCCACCACCATAAACCAGATCTCCTACAATAGGATGCTTGATTGCAGTACAATGAACGCGGATCTGGTGTGTACGTCCTGTCTTTAGATCAAGCTCAAGAAATGTTGCCCGGTTAAAGCGTTCAATTACTTTCCAGAATGTTCTGGCTGAACGGCTTTTTCGGCTTACAGTTGACATCTTTTTTCTGTCAGAAGGATGCCTGCCGATTGGCAGTAAAATTGAGCCTGATGCAGATTTTACAACACCGTAAACTAACGCAAGGTAGAGCTTCTTTATCTTTCTTGACTTGAATTGTGCCGCAAGATTTATATGCGCTGCGTCATTTTTTGCGACTACCATGGTGCCCGAGGTATCTTTATCAAGCCTGTGAACAATTCCCGACCTGAGTTTTCCTCCGATGCCTTCAAGTTCGGGGCAGTGATAAAGAAGTCTGTTTACCAGTGTACCTTTAAGATGGCCGGGTGCGGGATGAACAACAAGCCCAGGTTCCTTATTTATTACTATTATATGCTTATCTTCGTACAGTATGTCTATATTGTGGGGCTCTGGTTCTGCAAGAACCGGTTCAGGAGGAGGGATATTAACGCTGATGTTATCACCGGTTTTTACCAGGTAGCCAGGCTTTTTAACTTCCCCTTGAACCAGAATTTTTCCTTTTCGGATGAGAATAGTCAAGAAAGATCGTGAACAATTGGAAATGTGGGACGTAATAATTATATCAAGACGCCTGCCGGATTCATGTTCATTAACAAAAATGGTAAAAACACCTTTGTAAGGCATTGTTGTGAAGGAAAATATTTATAGAGGATCATTCAATAGAGACTCAAGCTCCGTCATTATAGTCTCTTCGTCAGTATTTTTGGCTGTTGAAAGTTCACTTAATAACAGTGTCATTGCTGTATCAAAAAGCTTGCGTTCTCCAAAGGATAGATTCTTTGTTGTTTTTAGACAATAAAGATCTCTAAAAACTTCTGCTACATCATAAAGAGAACCGGTTTTTATCTTATCCATATATTCTCTGTAACGGCGGTTCCATGTCTGACTATCAATAAGCGATTCTCTCTCTTGTTTTATAACTTCGTAAACTTTGGGGATTTCTTTTTTGCTTATTACATCTCTCAGACCGACTGATTCTACATTACAGGTTGGAATCATAATAACCATGCTCTTTTCAAAAACTTTAAGGATATAAAAATCATGTTTTTCGCCGTTTACAACTCTACTTTCAATAGCTTTTATCTTTCCAACTCCGTAGGCAGGATAGACTGCAAGATCACCTACTTTAAATTCTCGAATTTTGCCTTGCCTGTTATTTTCTCTTTTCTCTTTAAGCTTTTTTAATTCCATTTTTAAATACCAAATGTTTTACCAACAAGAATAAGCAAAACACCCCCATTTGTCCAAATAGCGCTAAAGCTTCACTTTTTAAGCCTCGAAATACTCAATGTGTTTCTGCAGTTAAAATTTTTGCCTTCCTTGAAATCGAACATTTTTCAAATTTCAAAGGTCTCTAAGCTGTTATATTTATTTAAACAGTTATATCGGTTAGTAATTGCTATTTTTTAGTCTATAATATTCTAAAAGAATTTTTATATCATTAATAAACTCATTAATCAACAAAAAAGGATTGGCCAATAAACGCGCCAATCCTTATACCTATATTAAACTTGTTAATTTTTTGTCATTAAATATGTTCATAGCTTCTTTTGCGCTTTTGCAAACAGTTGCAACCACTGCATCACGGGATCTCTTGGTTATTCTATCTAAAAACTTTTTTTCATTTGAATTGAATTGACCCAGAACATAGTTTGCAACACCGATGTTTTCTTCAGAACGCCCGATACCAATGCGAAGTCGAACGAAGTTACTGCTGCCCACTGTTTCGATTATTGATTTTAAACCTTTGTGTCCTCCATGTCCTCCATTTTTTTTAATTTGCAATCTTCCAAAAGCAAGGTCTATGTCGTCATGTATGACAAGCATATCCTCAAATGGTATTTTGAAGTAGTTTAAAATTTTTTGGATCGGAATGCCGCTCAGATTCATAAAAGCCATTGGTTTTGCAAGAATAACTTCAGAGCCTTTAATTAATCCGCGTCCGAATAATGCATCAAACTTTCTTTTTTCAATTGAAATGGAAAAGGCTTCTGCAACCTCATCCAGTACAATAAATCCTGCATTATGACGGGTCGTTACATATACATCACCTGGATTGCCCAGACCAACGACCAGAAGTACTTTCTTTTTAGGCATACGGTTACTGTGTTTTGTTTGTCAGCAATAATGAAAATTGAAGGGATATCTATATTTAAGATTCCTGGCTACCAACTTAAAAGCAGGACGCTTTTCGCGATTTTGACTCTATGACAATTCCACATGTTGGTAGCCGGATTCCTATGTTGTAGCTATTCTTCGGTGTTAGCTCCAGATGGCTCTTCTCCTGCGGCTGCCTCTTCGGCCTCTTCTTCATCACCTTGTTCAGACACTTCTTCTACTTCAGCCTTCGGGCTGACTATTGTTATGACAGTAAAATTAACATCTGCCGGAATCTCAATGTCGCCTTTGAAAGGAATTTCTTTAACGTGGATTGAATCTCCAATATCAAGGTCTGTGATATCAATTTCTATTGTCTCAGGAATTTCAGCAGGCAGACAAAATATTTCCAGTTCACGCCTGATTATCTGCAATATTCCGCCTTCTTCTACACCTTGTGATTTTCCTTTGGCAACCACAGGAACTTTGACCCTGATCTTACGATCCATTGATATTTCATAGAAATCAATATGCAGATAGTTTCGTGAAACCGCATGGATCTGCAACTCCTTGATCATGGCGGGCCTGGAGGTATTTTCGCCGTTGTGGATAGTTAGATTCAATATAGTTTGACTGGCGGTGCTCTTTTTTAATACTTTTTCAAGATCTTTTACGCTAACTGAAAGCGGGACAGGTTCTGTCCCAGGACCGTAAAGAACAGCCGGTATTTTTTCTGCACGGCGCAGAGCCCGTGCTTGACCTTTACCTACAGAATTTCTTATAGTTGCTTTAAGTTCAATTAATTCCAAAAAAACTCCCCCTTAATAACCTTTTAATATTTTTATACAAAAAGTGATGTCACTGAATCACCTTTATAGCTGCGTATTATTGCTTCCCCAATAAGATCCGCAACTGACAGAACTCTAATTTTATCACACGCGCCAGCCTTAGTGTTAAGAGGAATGGTATCTGACACAACCAGGGTTTTCAAGGGCGAATCGGCTAACCGTTTGACTGATTCGCCGGACAGCACGGGATGTGCGCAACCTGCATGTATTTCCTTTGCGCCATTGCCGGCAATGGCATGGGTAGCTTCAATTAATGTTCCTGCAGTGTCAACCATATCATCAAGGATGATTGCAACCTTTCCTTTAACATCACCTATTACAGCCATAGCTTTTGCCTTATTCGGCGCCTCCCTGCGTTTATCAATAATGGCCAAATCTGCATGCAGACGCTTTGCAAAAGCCCTTGCTCTTTCGACTCCTCCGGCATCCGGAGAGATTATTACAAGATCATCTTGAAAATTGGTTTTTATATAATTCAGGATAGCTGGAGCAACATAAAGATTGTCCACAGGAATATTGAAAAAGCCCTGGAGTTGACCCGCATGTAAATCCATTGTGATTACCCTGTTCGAACCAGCAACTGTTAGCAGATCTGCCACAAGTTTGGCGCTGATAGGAACGCGTGGTGCAACTTTTTTATCTTGTCTTGCATAGCCGTAATAAGGAATTACAGTCGTTATCCTTCTTGCTGAGGAACGCTTGAAAGCATCTATCATAAGAAGCAACTCAACAAGGTTATCATTAACGGGCGGGCAGGTTGACTGAATAATAAAAACGTCTTTCAATCTTACGTTTTCATTGATTTCAATCTGTATTTCACCATCGCTAAATGTTTTTACCGTAGCCGCTCCTAAAGAAACATCAAGGTAATTACATATTTTTTGTGCAAGCTTGGGATTTGAGTTGCCTGAAAAAACTATAAAATCGTTCATTTAAAATTCCATTCAGAAGTTAAAAAAATTAAATAGCAGTAACAATTTAGCCTTTTGAAAAAAAGTCTGACAGAATAAACAAGATCTTATTTAAAGCAAAAAAAGTTAACTCTCATTGCAGCTATCCAGTATCATAAAATATAATCATAACCTAAGGGCTGGGTCAAAAAATAATATTATAATATTGATCTGGCTGGGGCGGGAGGATTCGAACCTCCGAATGCAGGAATCAAAGTCCTGTGTCTTACCGCTTGACGACGCCCCAATATTGTCATAACACCAAGTAGTTAACGAGATCTATAATAAAAGATTCATACGTATTAGCTGGTCAAATCAACATATCGGCACAAAACAGTTCCCACTTATTATTCTTTGAAATGATCTGATATGCTTTTTGGGCTTTATCAGAATCCGAGAAAAGGCCAAATACAGATGGACCGCTTCCTGACATTAGAGCCCCTTTTGCACCATAATACAGTAAAGCTTTTTTTGCATCAATTATGTCAGGATACCTTGAAGCTGTAACAGTTTCAAGATCATTGCATAAATGTTGATCTACTTCAAAATTCTGTTCGTTAAAACAAAAATTTTTAAGGTTTTTTTTGCATTTTGTCAATCCCAAATTAAGGTTTTTATATATATCTGAAGTTGATACGCCAATGCCAGGATAAATAACTAAAACTTTAAAAGGATCAAACTTTTGGTATGCTTCAAGTTTTTCACCTATTCCGGAAGCTATGGCTGGTTTCTGAAATATAAAAAATGGAACATCGGCTCCAATGGAAAGCCCCATGTCAATAAGTTCATCACAGGAAAAGGGACGACCATAATATTGATTAAGTCCTAAAAGTATAAAAGCTGCATTACTGCTGCCTCCGCCCAGACCGGCTGCCACCGGTATTTTTTTATCTATTGAGATCTTAATATTTTCATTTTTACCCAATTTTTTGAAAAAAGTATTTGCGGCAATAACGGCAATGTTTGAATCATCTTCCGGAACTTTAGGGCTATTGCAGACTACAGAGGTTTTAGCGACTCCAAACTCAATTGAGACGGTATCGTAAAGACTGATACAGCACATAAGAGTAAAAAGATTATGGTATCCGTCCGCTCTTCTTCCCGTGACCTGTAAAAAAAGATTTATTTTTGCAGGCGAGAGAATCTTTATTTGTCTGGTATTTATTAAAATGCTACGATAACTCGTATTTGTGACCAAGCCCTTATAATATTATTTCTTATTTTGTCAGTTTTACAATTACAAAACCAGCGTTAATCCTCTTAATGAACATTTGTATGGAGTCGCCTTTTTTAAGTTTTTTGATTTCATTTTTATAATCTTTTACTGTTTCTATCGGCTGATGGTTTATTTCTTTTATAATATCGCCGATTCTGACTCCGGCTTTCGTCCCCTGGCCATCTGCTTCTACGTCGGTTACAATAACTCCACCTGTTTCGGCAATATTGAAACGACGAACTATTTCAGAAGTTAATTCCGAAACACGGATGCCGAGTTCATACTCATTTCCTTTTGAAGGGATGAGGCCGGCGATCTTATCATCCTCTCTTTTAACAATTTTAACTTTAAATGTTTTTTCTACACCGCTACGCAATACTTTTACTTTAACCATATCCCCAACATTGACGACGGCAATCAACTTGCTGAGCTCACGAGCATTTTCAACCTTCTTGCCATTTACAGAAAGCACTATATCTTTTGGCTTTATTCCAGCCTCATCAGCCGGATCGCCGGGGAATACTTCAGTTATAAGAACGCCTTTTCCTTCTTTAATTTCATAATATTCCAGGAGTTCTTTGCTGAGATCCTGGATTCCTACACCAAGCCATCCCCTTGTAACCTCGCCGCTGCTTTTAAGCTGACCTACAATCCTTTTTGCAGAATTTATAGGGATTGCAAATCCTATTCCCTGTCCACTGGCAATTATAGCGGTATTTATTCCTATTACTTCTCCCTTCATGTTAATAAGAGGGCCTCCACTGTTGCCGGGATTTATTGAGGCATCTGTCTGTATAAAATCGTCATAAGGTCCTGAGCCGATAATACGACCTTTAGCGCTTACGATGCCTGCAGTAACTGTATGCTCAAGACCGAATGGACTGCCTATAGCCACAACCCACTGGCCGACTTTCAATGCATCTGAGTCACCCAGCTTTAGAACAGGAAGGTTGTTCTTCGATTTTATTTTGATAAGGGCAATGTCAGTGTTTGGATCACGACCAACGATTTCAGCATCAAACTCTTTGCCGTTTTTAAGCTTTACCTTGATCTTGTCTGCGTCTTCAATAACATGATTATTTGTAACAATAGAACCTTCTTTATCTATAATAAAACCGGAACCTAAACTTCTCTGCTTGAAGTCCTGCTGGAACTCATTGCCGAAAAATTTGTCGAAAAAGTCATGAAAAGGCTCTTGTTTGCCAAAAGGGCTGTTGAAAAAATGTCGATAAACACGGCCTCCGCCCTTTATTGTCTTAACGGTTCTTATGTTGACAACAGCAGGGCTTGCCATTTTTGCAAGGCCGGTAAAATTTTCCGGTATCTGACAGGAAACTTTTGTTTTTGCCTCAGAGACTTGTGCCGGGTAAAAATTTGAAACCACCAGAAAGGCTGAGATGATAAATATGATGGTAAAAAAGTCCTTTTTACCCATCGGTTTTTTTATATTTTTACAATTAGTCATAAAACAATTCCTTTTTGTATTTCATAGAACCTGCCCCTGTTCGTAACAGTTCACGATTAACAATTTACAGTTAATTGTAAACCGTTACTTCTGTTCTTTAACATAAATTATCCTGAGATCATAAAGAATATTTTTCAGCAAATTCTCTTCTTCTTTTGATAAATTCCCTTTTGTTTTTTCTTCAATCATACCTAAAATATCTATTGTTTGTTTTCCCACTGGAATATTTTTAACCTTTCTGCCTGTGGCAGGGTCTTCCATAACACCAAGGTGCAGCAAAGCAGATGCATTTAAGGAAAATATAAAGGTTGCAAAATTTATTTCCGGCAAAGGAGCTTGGGGTTTGTCTTCAGCTTCTTGTTTTGAAGGTTCGTTTTTTGCTTCCTCATTTTTTATATCCTCATCTTTTTCAGCAAAAACTCTCCGGTCTTTTACTGTAAAACCTGATTTTTCTTCTGACATGGCAAATCTCCTTATTAATTATCCGCAATCCATCAATCTTAAAGTTCAAAGGATGTAACACTCTTAACAAGCGGCAGAGCACGCAATTTTTCAAGGACATCACTGGAAATTAGTATATCAGTTCTTAGAAAAATAATATTTCTTTCACCCTCTTGTTCCTGGCCGACCTGCATCTTTTCTATATTAATATCATTTTCTCCAAGGGTAATGCCAATACTGCCTATGGCACCCGGCTTATCAATATTGTTTATAAGAACCAGATGTCCCTGCGGGATCATTTCAACCCTGAAATTATTTATTTTAACAACTCTCGGCTCTTTTTTGCCGAATAATGTTCCTTTCACTGTGGTGGTGGTGGTTTCGGGGCTGATTGTGCGTACAGTTATCAGATTTAAATAATCTTCGGATTTAGAATGAGTTGTTTCTGTAACTCTAATGCCCCTTTCCTTTGCAAGAACAATTGCATTGACGAAATTTACATCATCCTTTACCACAGGAGTAAGCAGACCTTTCATTATAGCCCTTGAAACAGGTGAAAGATCAAGACCCATAAAATCTCCTGCATAATCAATAACTACTTCATTTATAGGCCAGCTTGAAAGCTGCGCCTGAAGGCAGCCAATCCTCTCCGCAAGGGTTAAAAAAGGTCCAAGCTTTACCATGAGTTCCCCTGTAACAGAAGGAGTATTTACAGCATTTATTATAGTTCCGTTTTTAAGATAGTCAATTATCTGTTCTGCGACCGCAACCGCAACATTGGTCTGGGCTTCCTTTGTAGATGCCCCAAGGTGCGGAGTACATACCAGACGATCCATTTCAAGAATGGGTGAGTTGAAAGGAGGCTCAATTTCAAAAACATCCAGGGCTGCTCCAGCTACCTTTCCCGATTTCATGGCCTCATAAAGATCCTCTTCTTTAACAATACCACCTCGAGCGCAGTTTATAATCATAACGCCGTCCTTCATCTTATCAATAGCATCTTTATTGATAAGACCGGTGGTCTCTTTAAGCTTTGGAACGTGCAAAGTTATGTAATCAGCTTTTTTGTATAATTCGTCCAGAGAAACATATTCAAATCCTGCCTTTTCGATAAGTTCCGGCACAACAAAAGGATCATATATAATAACCTGCATTTTGAGTCCACGTGCCCGATCTGCAATAATTGAACCGATTTTACCAAACCCTATAACACCAAGAACCTTGTTATACAGCTCTCTGCCCTGCAAATTCTTTTTTTCCCAGCGTCCAGCCTTCAATGATGAAGTCCCCAATGGTATATTGCGTGTTAATGAAAGCATTAGAGCTAATGTATGCTCAGCTGTGGTAATAACATTGCCACCGGGGGTATTCATCACAGCTATACCTCTTTTCGTTGCTGCCGGTATATCAACATTGTCAAGACCGATACCTGCACGGCCTATGACTTTTAAACGGGTTGCCTCTTGCAGAAGATCATCTGTTACTTTTGTAGCGCTTCGTATAACAAGACCGTCATAGTTACCTATGATTCCTTTGAGTTCATCCGGAGACAATCCAACATTAACATCTACTTCAACCCCTTCTTCTTGAAACATTTTAATCCCCGCTTCACCGAGATTATCGCTGATCAAAACTTTCATTATTTCCCCCCTAAAACAAAAATTAAATAACCTATAGATTTTATATATCTTATAATAATGCAGCATGTAAAATATTTAATCAATAAAGGCAACTTGTTTGGGCGCAAGCCTAAGTGTTTGACATGTGATGTGGTTTATATGTAATTTCTCAAAGTTCAAACTTAATTGCTTTATCAAAAATTTGAAACCTCAAATAATAACTCAATAGAAAAATGAACCACAATCTATTTGCTCAGAACATGAACCATTTCATCCGTACAATAAAGTTCCCGGCACTTGTTGCCCTTTCCCACTACTATTAGTTTCCTGTTTTCAAAGTCAACACTTATCAGATTGAGGCTATGTATTTCTCCTGGCCTGAGGACGGTTTGATACATAAGAGCGTAAACAGCATAATCTCTTTCGTGTCCATGTGAATCAAGTCAAATGATACGTTTCATCTGTTCAGTTGTTAATGCATTGGGGCGGTTGCGGCTAGCCCTGACGGATTTTCAGCACGTCATAAAGGAGTTCAGCGCAAATAATACAAAACAAGACTGAAAAAATATTAAAATAAGCCTTTTTTCCCTTTGCTGCAAAATCAACCGTAGCTTAGCATGACTTGCCAGGAAAGTAACAAATCTACAATATATAGGTGAAAACATGTTTTCAGTACATCACATATCATTGAGTGTGAAAAATGTCACGGAGTCAGTGGCATTCTACACAAAATTGGAGTTTTCCAAGGTATTGCAGTGGGAGTCAGAGAACAGGGACTTGACAATAGTCCATATGAAGCTCAATGGCATATTTTTGGAATTATTCTGCTTTAAGAATAAAAAAGATGCCCATGAATCCACAAAATTTCTGGAGACTGATTTGCCAAGAGTGGGAATTAAACACTTTGGGTTAAAAGTGAAGTCTATTGAAAAGGCAAAAGAATTTGTAATTTCTAATGGGTTGGCAAACTCAGTAAACATAAAAAGAGGGCGAACTGAAATAGACTATTTTTTTATAAAAGACCCAAGCGGAAACTTTATAGAATTTGTCCAGGATGACAGGAATTTTTAGAAAATGACTTGGGGAACACAATGGAATAGCAGGCTATTTTGATGTTTTTGGGATTTGAGATCCGGCAAAAGTGGCCTGAAGCTGTGATGCATGGTTGGGGAAGTTATTTCGTCCACGTTCCCAAGTTAATTTATGATACGTTCAGGGCTTGATAAATGTGTCATATGAAGTTAATAGAAAGAATCAAAAAATGCTCTAATACTTGAATGATGGCTCTGTTGTATTGTATCCAATTTTTAGTCCACCCAATATTACGTAACCACTTAAAATAAATGGAGTAAGCGTAGTGCGGAAAATCCGCATGCTGCGTTTGTTCCTCTTTTCGCTTTATTTTGCCGGTTAAGCGAAGCATTATCATGAATTGAAATTTATAGGATAGGAAAGGACAAGAAAAAATATGGAGAAAACATTATCAATAATAAAGCCGGATGGAGTTAGCCGCTGTCTGATAGGCGAAGTTATTAAAAGACTTGAAAGCAGCAATATAAAAATTATTGCCATGAAAATGCTGAAAATGAACAAAAAGCAGGCACAGGGTTTTTACGCTGTTCATAAAAAACGTCCATTCTTTGACAGTTTAACAGACTTTATGTCATCAGGTACGGTTGTCGTAATGGTACTTGAGGCCGAGAATGTAATTTCAAAATACCGCGATTTAATGGGTGCAACAAAATACAAGGAAGCTGAGGAAGGTACTATTAGGAGAGATTTTGCTACGGATATTGAGAAAAACGTTGTTCATGGTTCAGATTCTCAGGAATCAGCCTCATCTGAAATCAATTACTTTTTTAATAGCTTTGAAATAGTGTAATCGTTCACAGATTCAGGGTTTACTGATGGAAAAGAAAGTAAATTTTGACAATATTTCCATTATCTTGAAACAGCCCCGATGTCCTGAAAATATTGGGGCTGCCGCTCGTGCCATACGTAATATGGGGATAGGCAGGCTTGTACTGGTTAACCCGATAAACTGCGATTTTACCAAAGTTATGAGACTGGCTACCCATGCCGCTGCTGAAGTTGTGGAGCAAATAGAGTTTTATGAAGAACTTAAAGAAGCGCTTTCACCTTATAGTTATGTTGTTGGAACAACCGCCAGGACAGGAAAACATCGTCAGTCTGTTAAAAATCCCTCAAAACTTGCGCAAAGCCTGATACCCATCTCAAGAGATAACAATATTGCCATAATTTTTGGCCCTGAGGACAGGGGGCTTTCCAACGAGGATATAAGATTTTGTGATGCCCTTGTTAATATCCCGACAGCGGACTTTTCTTCCATTAATTTAGCTCAGGCTGTAATGATTGTTTGTTATGAAATATTTAATGCCGGTTGTGCGGAAAGCCACAATTTTGTCCCTCGTCTTGCAACTCGTCATGAGCTGGAAGGTATGTATGATCAGCTTAAAGATATACTGGTGAGGATAAGCTATATAAATAATGAAAATCCCGATTACTGGATGAACAAATTGCGCTATTTTTTTACACGCATACATTTACGGGCCAGAGAAGTAAGTATTATCAGGGGGATATGCAGGCAGATCGACTGGTATGGAAAAAAGTGTTTTGATGATGGACAGAGGAGTTTGTCATATCGACAAAACCCGCTTGAAAGGCGTTAAAAATTTCTTTCGACAGCATATACAGGATTATCAGGATGTAAGCTAATAGCTCGGTCAAAAAGGTCCAGATTAATTATTTTTGACAATTAATACCCGATTGTTGTACAATAAATTTTACAAGACAGGCTCAATTTAGGTTATATATTGGGGGGAAACAAAAATGAAAAAAATAATTGTAGGAGATGACGGATCTGAATTTGCAGACAAGGCGCTGGAGAAGGCTATAGAATTTGCAAAGAAAGAGGATATGGAAGTGGTAGTAGTATATGCCATTGAGGATTTTTGTCCCATAGGAGTTGCGGAATTTGATTGTAATGTCGTAAGAAAAATTCAGACCAAGGAAGCAAAGAATATTATTGACCGTGCTCTAAAAAAAATAAAAGATGCCGGAGTGAGCGGGAGCGACGTAACTAAAGTGGGCAGACCCGCGGATGTGATTATTGAATCAGCAAAGAAAGAGAATGCGGAGATGATAGTAGTGGCATCTCACGGGAAACATGGTATCAAGAAAGTGGCTTTGGGCAGCGTAACCTCACGGGTAGTAGAATATTCACCAATTCATGTTTTTGTCATGAAATAATGATTTTGCAAAAAATAGCTTAATTTGAATAGAAGACATGTTTGGACGTATAAAGGAGGGTTAAGATGGAAGAAGAGACAAGGGAGTATGAAGAAAAGGCCAAAAAAGTATTTTCGGCTGAGAGAAAGGAAGATATCTGGGTACTTATTATATCCGCTATTACCGTGATCCTGGGATTGACTGGAATTATAACCAAGAAAACATTTCCGTCGCTATTTTTTTAAAGGGGGGGGGGTGCAAAATGTCAGCAACAGCACAAAATGGGTTTAAAAAATATATTCCAGGATTAATCTTGTGTATGATTTTAGGCTGGTCAGCGCTTCAATGGGATTATACCATGCGTGGCTGGCAAAAAGACTTCAAAGAGTGCCAAAAAATTTTGAAGGGAAACGCAGATCATAACTCTCCATTGCCATTTGATAAATACAAGGCAAAACATGCAGAAAAATATAAGGAGCAACAGCTTCTCTATAACCAGGGCACATTAAAGAAGGAACCTAAAAAACCCCATATTCTCAAACAAGATATTTATGCATCTCTGATTGCTGCAGGGGAAATCCCTTTCAAATTCAAATTCGGCAGCAAAATGCTTGAGTTCCAGCTTACGTATGTGGCCATTCTTCTTTTAGGTGGAATGCTCATAAGAAATACAATCGGCATCCCGGATTCATTTAAACCCGGAACGGTGCTTGCGCGGCCTATTATTAAGCCAGGCATCGTATTGCTCGGTGGCTATTACGTATGGTCAAATGTACTTAAAGTGGGCGTACCTGCTCTTTTACTGGTTGTAATATTTATTTTCGGTACCGTTGTCCTTGTGTCTATTATAGGCAAAAAGCTGAAACTAGACGAGGGGTTGATCGGTGTAATGGCCGCTGGTACCGGAGTTTGCGGAGTCTCAGCCGCGGTGGCAGTGGCTCCGATTGTGAAATCAAAACCAAGGGACTTTTTTTATGCTGTCGGGACGATACTCCTTTTTGGCACGCTGGCGCTCTTTACTTTTCCGTACATAGGAAAAGCTCTCGGCATGTCCGAGCCTGTTTTTGGCGCCTGGGTTGGAACATCTATTCTGAATACCGCTCAGCTTGTTGCCGCCGCCTCATGGTACGGACATGATTCATTGTTGACCGCAAACATCATTAACATTGTAAGGGTTGGGTTTATCCCCATTGTAGTCCTTTATTGCATATGGTTTTACATAGTCAAAAAAGCGGCCGCGGAAGGCCGGTCGGAAAAAATGAATACCTGGCAAGTTATTGTCGATAAATTTCCCTTATTTATACTTGGATTTTTTGTAATGGTGACCTTAAATGAATTCGGAGTTTTTACCAAGGAACATCAGTACATTTTTGGAAAACAGTTTCTCAAGCTATTTTTTGCCATAGGTTTTGCTGGAGTTGGATTGAATATAGCATTTGACGATTTGAAGAAAGCGGGCGGTAAAGCCTTTATTATTGGTCTGTTCGCCGCCACCTTCAAGGCTGTACTTTCGGCCATTGTAGTTATCCTCCTGGGAACAGATGTGTTCAAAGTTAAATAAAGATTGATAATGGAACTTCACAAAATACTTCTCTGTACAGATGGTGACGAACAGGCGGTAAAAGCCGAGGACTTTGCTGTGGGTATAGCAAAAAGTACAGGTGCTTTCATATGTTCGCTTTACGTTATCAACCCGTTTTTAAAAAAATTTGCCGATGAGATATATGCTATAGGGAGAGATGAATACCGTGATTACATAGACAGGACATTGCATAACGAAGGCAATAAGGTATTAAATAAATTTCAGGCGAAGGCCTGCAATCAAGAGGTTAAAGTAATCCCCAAAATGCGGTACGGAAGTCCTGAAAAAGAGATTTTGCAGGAAATGGAAGATGGGGGGTATGATTTGGTTGTTATTGGTTCTAAGTTTTTAGGCAGTTGGCGGAAGCGTTTTGAGTCGTACAACTTGCCGGAAAAAGTATTTAAGAAGACCCAAAGCTCGGTTGTGTTTGTAAGGTAGGGTAGATAGATCGTCAAAGCAAGATTTCTACAAAACATGAATTTATTCGGCAGTATAAAAATACCGCTTCCACAGGAAAAGATACTCCCCTTTTTTTATGGGCTTGAAAAGTGGTTCAGACTGAATCCGCAATGGCAAGTCTTGTCCATAGAAGGAGCTTGCCATATAAAAAAGGGGGCTCGGTTTGGGCTTAGGGTGAGGTATGATAAAACTGAAACCCTGATAAATTATGACGGCGTTGTTGAGGAACTGATAGATGGTAGTGTCCTATCTGTTTGCTTGAATGCTGAAGATACGAGACGTATTACAGTATATTTCGGGGATAAAGGAGATGCTTCTGTACTGCGGCAAAAGGAAATTATGGGAAATGATGGTTCTCCAATGGATCAGGGAGAGCTTGATGCCTGGCTTAAGAGCGTTGCCTGGTATCTTATACTTCAAAACAAGAATACCCTGTGGAGCAAATTCTGGAAATTTTTTATGGATAGACTGTGGCTCAGGATGAGCCCCTCAGGCCGGAGGATAGTTATTCTTGTCATTATAGCCGAAGCTTCCGGCTTTCTACTTTTTTTATCATTTCTTATCGTACATTATGTTGGATTTTAATTGTTACAACAAGCGCTCGGTCAAAGCCGGAGATTGAGAAGCCTGCTTCTTCTTCAAGCCCGTCAGTTTTTAGAATAAATATATTTTTTTAAGATCAGTTTCAATGAATGTCTCTTTGCCTGAAAAGACCTGGAAAAGATGTTTTATAGTCTGTGCATTAAGTTTTTTTACGCCCCCAGCCGCTTATAACATTTTATGCAGCATTGAGGCATTTCCGACAGGATTTGTTCAGGGCTTCTCGTTATAGTTGGATTGAAAAACTCTCTGAATTCGGAGTATTCCTTTTTGTTCCAGATATGGGTTAAACTTTCGTTCCGTATGTTGCCAAAGGAAATTCCTCTTATTGGAAAGGATTGACCTTTGAAGATGTAACATAACGGATTACGGTCACCGGATTCGCGATTTTCACAGAGAACCGGATCAATAAGAACGCAGGGGACGACTTCGCCTTTAACATTGATGACGCATGCATGGAGAATATTTTCGCGGCAGCGCAAAGAGGTATCGTCAAGGCCAGGGCCGTGATAGTCAAAGATGATGTTTTCACTGGCTGCTTTGTCTTTGATCTCCTTCAGTATACTGTTATAATAATCTATCTGTTCTGTATCGTTGAAGATCGCTTCTGTGGAAAGTTTTGGATCAATGATCAAAGTCAAGTTGCCGGCTACTATCTGTTTTGCTCCCACCCTTTTTGCAAGGGAGAGAATCTCCTTGAGTTCATGAAAATTGGATCTGAGCATAAGATAGGCGAGATGCACTGCAGGGACATGGGTTTTCCTTTTAGCTTTTATCTTGCACAGCAGTTCAAGATTGGAAACAAGTTTATTAAAGTCGGTCCCTTTGCGGATCTGGTTGTGGGTTGTTGGGGTAGTACCGGCAAGACTGATACCAATGATGTCCAATTCCAGATCAACCAGCTTTCGGATAGTATCTTCAGTAAGAAGCATGCCGTTTGTAGTAAACCCGACGCATTTCCCTTGCTCCTTGCAAATTCGGATCATTTCAAAAATATCGTTATTAAGAAGAGGCTCTCCCCACCCCTGCAGGTAAACCATATCCGTATATTTGAGAAAAGGGAGCAATTTGTGAAACAGATCTATTGACATGTGTTTGCCTGTCCAATGGTTTTTTATCAGGGTGTGGGGGCAATAAATGCAGGCTCCATTGCAACGGGTCGTTACTTCAACCTGGACCCAGTCAAGGGTCGGGCTCCCGATTTTGTCCAGTTGCCTTTTAAACCATTTAAACATAGTAACTACTCAGGTTGTTGGACAAATATTCCCAAAGTGCCACGGCTTTAGGCATCTGCTCAATCATTCTGTTCGGCATAGTTGTTCACATCAGGGCGCTCTGAGTGTTGATTTTCTAATAACTTACTCCAAATATTTTTTACGTCCCAAAATTAAATCTTAAGAAATAAATAAGTGCTATTGAATATCAATATATTATTCCCTGATTTTAATTGTATGCTATATATCGCATTGTTTTTAATGAAAAAGCAAGAATTATGTCATCACCAAAAACCCCACATCTCTGCTTGAGAATAGTGTAACATCTCAATAAATTTGGGATGCAAAAATGCCAGGTTATTTTTGACCGAGCCATTATCATATCCTCGTTTGATTATATGAGTTGCTCTGATTCTTGCTGAATTCATAAAATGGGGGAAATCGCTATCTGAATGATCATATCTGCTATCGGGGATATGATCATCATGGCAATGGCCGCGAGTCATGAGTGGTGAGTGGTGAGTGGTGACAGTAATGTCATGGCAGAAGCGTTGACATGGGGAGTACGTGCAGACCGAGCGGTAAGCCGTGAATGCTTGTTTTATTACAGAGTGCCGGCGCTGTGTGTCAGATGGAAGGCAAATCAGGGCTAATATTTAGCATCAGCATATTCCACCCAACCGCCAGCAGCAACAAGCGCTCGGTCAAAATCGGAGATTGAAAAGCCTGCTTCTTCTTCAAGACCGTCAGCTTTTAGAATAAATATATTTTTTTCAAGATCAGTTTCAATGAATGTCTCTTTGCCTGAAAAGACCTGGAAAATATGAGTTATAGTCTGGCCGGGCAGTTCCACTGCCATCATTCCGCAGTTGAACATATTCCGCCTGAATATTCTTGCAAAACTTTTTGCAATCACTATGTTAATGCCGTTTACCTCAAGCGCCCAGGGAGCATGCTCTCTGGAGGAGCCGCACCCGAAATTTTCCCTGGTTATGATTACGCTTTTTCCTTCAATATCCTTTTCCGGAGCAAATCCATCTATTCTCAGGTCCTCTAAAAGATAGGGTTTAAGCGCTTTCTTGGAAATTTCCGTAAGGTATGTTGCAGGAATTATTTCATCTGTATTGATATCTGATTTGTCGAGGAATAGCAGTTTGCCGCTGAAATTTTTCATAATTCTTTCCCAGCCCTATATAACCTAAATTGAATTTGTAATATACCCCGAGATAGCGCTTGCAGCAGCCGTGGCTGGACTCATAAGGTGCACCATTCCGCCTTTGCCCATCCGGCCGTTGAAATTACGGTTTGTTGTTGAAGCGCATACTTCTCCCTCTGCAAGCACGCCATTGCTCATGCCGAGACATGCGCCACAAGTCGGGTTTGTCACACAAAAGCCTGCATCCATGAATATTTTCAGAATACCTTCATCCATTGCCTGCCTGAAAACTTTTGGAGTTGCAGGTGATACAATGCCCCGGACAGAGTCG
>JAJSZP010000011.1 GCA_030262775.1 Deltaproteobacteria bacterium
GGCATTGTTTCCTCCTGATATAACACATTTGTTGCGTAGTGTCTCATATCAAGGATGTTTACACCTGTCTATAGTTAATATATTGTATATTTACAAGTGGTTATCATTTTTTATGCGATTTCGGCCATTATTAACTCCGTTCTATAAAATACGCCGAAAAGCCATAATTAGAATTGCTGAACTCTGGGCAGCAATTCAGGGCAATCGCATATCTTCTGCGGAACAAAATATGCTGACAGGTCAGAGTTTGTCATTGTTCTTAAACCACATAACTGATGAGACTTTTGCAAAACTCATATTTATGAGTTTTATGTAACATTAACCGGCTGAGGGTGAGCTTCAGGTGTGATCAAATTCAAAACAGGAAATTTGTTTGCACATCAGGATTTAACTCAGGTTTCGCCGAGTTTCACCATCTACTTTATCACAATATTCCAAAATTACGTCTAAAAACTCTTGTCCGTATTTTTTCATTTTAGCTGGTCCGATTCCGTGTACCTGGAGAAGTTCCGCCATGTTTTTTGGCGCTGACGCTGCCATCTCTTTTAGTGTTCGTTTTGAAGTTACCAGAAATAAAGGAATCCCTGCTGCTGTCCCGAACTCTTCTCTCTTTTGACGCAATAGCTCATAGAGTTCCGGAGAAAAATTATTGGCTACCTCTGCAGAGGTCTTGGCCATATTTTTGATTTCCGGCAGATTCAGAAACGCCTCCTCCTCTTTTTTCATCACCGCAATCCCCTTTTTACTGAGGGTTATAGTAGGGTAAAGATGATTTCCCTGGCGAACGAAACATCCCTGGCGATCTAACTGATTAATAAGATCAAGGACATCTTCCTGGATAAAATTGGACAGCAAGCCATATGTAGAGAGTTGATTCATTCCCTGTGAGGTTATCCATTTTCTTGAAGCACCGGTAAGGACATGGGCAACACGTGTCCGGCCGAACCTGCCCTGCATGCGCGCCACGCAGCTCAATATTTTAAGGATTGTGGTTTCCTCTTCTTTTTCGTTCGTATTTGTTCTTTTCAGTTTTCTTTGAATGCACATGTCGCAGAAATCGCACTGGCCTGTTGCGCTGTTGTCTCCGAAATAGGAGAGGAGAAAATCCCATCGGCAACCTCCAAAATGCCCGTAAGTCACCACTTCTTTGAGTTTTTCCAGATCATTCTGTTTTCTTTTTTCAAGGAGCTCAAAGTCTATTTTCAAATCCTTAAAGGTCATCCTGGGCTGCACTATCCTGAGATCGCGGCCGGCGGTTGGGGGTATATATGTAATCAATCCATCTGCTGAAAGCAGCCTAAGACCTCTAAGAAGCGCTGGTTTTTCGAGACCTGCGGTCGCTGCCAGGGAGTTAATTGAAACTTTTTTCCCTTTAGATCCTGCAATTCGGGATACTACTTCAAATATTTTTTTTCGGACAGGCCCTCTCGGTTTTCCTGTACCGGCCGCAACAAAACAGAGCCGCCTCCCAGAATATAGCCTTTCCAGAAAATCGGTCTGTTCCAGCATTTTTATGACAATTCCTGCCTGTCCGTCGCTCTGAACGGAGCTGACCATTTCAGAAATTTCATTATTTCTAACGCTCAGATAATCCCTCCCATCACTTTTTAAGAACTCAAAGACATCATGGACTGCTTCCTGCGAAGGGTAGTTCATCTCAATAAAGAATTCCTGTATATAGTTATCACCAATAGAAAAAAGGAGCGTGCATCTTGCTTTTTTCCCATCTCTTCCAGCTCTTCCTATTTCCTGATAATACGATTCTATAGAACCGGGAAACTGGTAATGGATGACCTGACGTATGTCTACTTTATCAATTCCCATCCCAAAGGCATTGGTTGCCACAATTATTTCAGTGCGTCCTGTCATAAAGCTTTCCTGCACACGATTTCGTGTTTCATCGTCCATACCGGCATGGTATCCTGATGCAGGAAGCCCTTGATCTTTCAACAGAGTTACTACTTCATCCACGCCTCTTCTCGTGGCACAATATACAATTGCAGGAAGCTTCACTGAAACAAGGGCAGACGCAAGAGCCTCTTCCTTTCCCTTTTTATTTGTACAGTGAAACACTCTCAACAGCAGATTTTTTCGATAAAATCCTGTTACAAACTGTCGGCAATTCTTAAGATGAAGGGAAGATATGATATCAGATATGACGAATTCAGTAGCAGTAGCAGTAGCACCGAGGATCTGATATGGTCCTATACGTTTCAGGATTAGTCCCAACCGCAGGTAATCTGGGCGAAAGTCGTGTCCCCACTGGGAAATACAATGGGCTTCATCTATTGCCACAAAACTGATTTCTGAGCGGGAAAGGGTATGCAGAAATTCCTGCTGACGAAACCGTTCCGGAGCGACATACAGAAGCTTTAAGTCTCCTGCCTCAAGCCTTTTAAGTACCTGTCTTTGTTCCGCCAGGGAAAGGGTGGAATTGATGAATGATGCGGCAATCCCTCTTTTTCGAAGGACATCCACCTGATCCTTCATCAAAGCGATAAGGGGAGAAACTACAAGAGCCGTTCCTTCACGGATTAAGGCAGGAAGCTGGTAGCACAGCGACTTTCCTCCTCCAGTTGGCATAACCACCAGAGCATCTTTACCCTCCAGCACCGTTCTGACCACTTCTTCCTGTCCGGGGCGGAACGAGAAGAGATCAAAATATCTTTTAAGTTTGATTAATAGTTCCATATGATGGTAAGGACTGTAAATTCCCTGGGGGCCAGGTAGAAAAGATCAGGCTACCTCTAAATGTCTGCAAGAACAACGGTAATATTGTCGTAACCTCCAGCCGCGTTAGCCGATTCAATGAGTTTTTCTGCTTTTTGAAGCAAAGGGGATGTAGAAAAGAGGATGTTTCGGATCTGATTATCATCGACCATATCCGAAAGGCCGTCTGAGCATAAAAGAAACAAATCGCCGGAAAAGGTAATTCCCCTTATCAAATCAAGAGCTATTTTTTTTTTGATACCGACTGCCCGAAGAATGACGTTTCGAAGAGGATGGTTTCTGGCTTCGGCCGGAGTAATCAGACGCTGGTCTATCTGATTCTGAACAAGTGAGTGATCCTCAGTCAGTTGTTTGAGTTGTCCATCTCTTAAACAATAAGTTCGGCTGTCTCCTATGTGACCGATAAGAAAGCCCTTATCGGAAAAGGCTATCAGTTCTGCTGTGCATCCCATTCCCTTGTGATGAGGATTTTTCTTTACATGACTCAAGATTTTTTCATTAGCAAAGTTAAAAGCCCTTTGGATCAATTCGATTGTATCTTTTTCAGTTCTGCCGGCAGAACTTAAAAAAATCTCTAATGTGGTTTCAGCAAAGATACGGCTGGCTATTTCTCCAGCCGCAGCGCCACCCATGCCGTCAGCCACGAGACAAAAGCCCAGTTCGCTCCTTACAATAAAGCGATCCTCGTTATTTGTGCGTTTAAGGCCGCTATCCGATTTGCCGACAAAGTTTATTCCAGACATATTTTTTCATCACATAAATATAATATGTAACAAGTTCACGGTTGATCAAAACATAAAACTGTTAACCGACAACCGTAAACTGTTACTCAAACATTAAAGTAGAGTCAAGGCTGAGGATTTTTCCACAAATTCACGATGAGACTTAATAATTTATTGATTGTGTACCTGACCTTTTTGATGCATCCTTCTTGATGCTTGTTCGGCAGACATGTCTTTTCTCTTTCATGAAGCACGTTCACGCTTTCTTCAGAACCGGATTTTTCAATTTCTGCTAAACGCCCACCATTCAAAAACCGAAAAGTTGGTCCCTGAGGAGTTAATGCCACAAGGTCTTCGGGAGTTAAAGGATTCTGAAAATTAACAGGCTGCCCATTAATCAATATTAACATCTGTCCAGTGAGATCTTTTATCCAGTATTTATCCTGACCGAAAAAGATCCTGGCATGACGATCAAGGACAGCTGGATGGTTTATACTTAAATCACAATCCGAATTTTTTCCGATGGTCACAGGAAGTTTTTTAAAAAAGCGTATGGTGGGGCCAAATTGAATGACAAGCGGAACCTGAACCTGCTGCATGGAAATCTCTTCTGCCAGGTTCGATTCGGATTGAGCCCGGGCAATAGATGGCTTCTCAACCTCAGCTATTTCCGGTTCTTGCGACAAGCCTGGCAAAGAGATGCCTTTGATTTCATGTTGACGTTCCACCATCCTGGTCAAAAAACTCACCTTGGGCCCGCCTTCAGCAAAAATCAAAACATCTCCATCTTTTAGATATGCTTCTTTTGTTTTTTTTCCGTTTACAAATGTTCCGTTGGCGCTCTGGTCAATTAATTTAAAACGATTCCCTTCTCTGACGATTTGAGCATGTCTTCGAGAAACGATTGCAACGTCTTTCGGGAATAGCACATGACAAGAAGGATGGCGGCCAATCAAGATCGCTGATTCAGAAAACTCCTGAATTTCACCTTTCAAAGGCCCATGGATATGAACAAGTTGAACAACAATAATGGGCGTTTTCATAACGGATTGCGAGTTACGGGTTAACGGGTTTGCTACCTGTTAGAGCCTGTTTGAAAACTGACTAAATTTACAAACAGGCGCTTAGTTAGTTTTTTGAGACTTTTTTATTTCCTCAAGTCTTTTCAAAAGAATTTTTGCCTTTTTGATATTGTTTGCTACCTCTTTATAGCTGGAATCAATAGCCATGACCAGTTCCCACTCCATAATGGCCCCAATTAATTGTTCTTTCCCAAAGCGCGCCACACCCCTTTTGTAATGGATTTCCATGTATGTTTCTTCACTTTTTTTGATGTATTCCTGGCATGTTGGGCAGTTCTTATTGTATTGGAGAGATAATTCAAATTCATTTTTTGCTTTCAAGTAATCCTTTTTTTCAAACAAGGCCACGGCAGATTGAAAGTGTGACCTGGCAAGGTATTCAAGGGTAATTGCATCATCGGGGTCTACATTTATAACCTTGTTGAATTCAGCAATAGCTTCCTGGTATTTCATTTCGTTAAAGAATTCGACGCCCTGATCTCTATAGATTTTTACCTCATCTACAGGCTCTTCAAGTTCTTCTTTTACTTCCTCTTCTACAACAGGCTCTTCTTTATCTTTTACGTCCGCTTTTTTGATCTTTTGATCAAGACTGGCCGAATCAGGGGTCTTTATTTTTTCTGTCTTGGCAGCCTGTTTTTCTGTTAAAAATGGCACTCCCTGTATTTTAGGGATCCTGATTTTCTGCCCGACATTCGTCAGTGCAGCATCGGCTATGTTATTGTATTCAGCTATAACAGGAAACTTGCGAGAATCCCCATAATAAATCATCGCTATTTCTGAAAGGCTTTCACCAGGTTTGACTATATGTTCAATATACTTTCTATCGTTGACTGGTTTGAGAGAAATGAGCATTTTTTTTGCTCCGAGATGATCCGGCCAAAATTTCAAAGCTGTTAAAAATTTACGACGGGCCAGGGGATATTTCCCCTGGTTATAGAATTTCATGCCTTCCAGATAATATTTTTCTGCCCATTTGAGCAACTCTTTTTCCAGCCGATCAATGCCTTTAAGAGCTTCCTTGTTTTGAGGGCTTACGGTAATGGCCTGTTTATACCGTTTATATGCCTCTGCCAGCTTTCCTTTGTTTTCATACTCTTTGCCGGTTTGCAGGTATGACTGAAGCAAATTTTCCTTCCTGTATTCAGCGATTTTTTGGGAAAACTTTTTAAAATGTTCGGTACAGCCGCTGACCATTGTAAATAGAATGACAATCCAGATAAGCGCTATATTTTTTTTCATGATTTTGTTACTCTAAAGAAAGTTTATTAAAGATTTTCAGGTTAGAAATAAAACTCTTTATATCTCTTTTCAATATCTGGTTTCTCCCAAGAGCAAGGGGGTCAGCAAAAAATGGGTTACTCCATCTTTTCACAGATACCGAGATTGTATAACCTAAGCGTTTACACATATCCAATACCCTCTGATCATAACGTCCATAGGGAAAAGCCAAGAAAAACAGTATGCTGGTTCAGCTTTTTATCAATGATCTGTTTTGACATGCCAAGTTCCTTTTCGATCCTGGACAGATAGGCTTGAGTATCTTCACCTTTATTCTGTCTGGTAAGATCGCAGTGAAAAATCGTGTGAGCACCTATCTCAAAACCACTTTTCTTCATCTCTCTAAGTTGATCCCATGTTATGGCGTTTTTTGAGACACCAACAAAATCGGTATATATAAAGAAGGTTGCTCTGAAGTCATATTTTTTCAGAATAGGCCAGGCAATATTATAAACCGATCTATAGCCGTCATCTGTAAGCCCTCCCCTATTTTTTTCTTTGAGAGGAATAACAACGACCTCGCCTTTTTAAAAGTAGTGTTCTCATTAGCGTCTTCTATCACCCACGACTTTTTTATCCCCCAAAAACATTTCAGCCAGCATAGCAGGTGTTTTTTTCTCTTGAAGTCTGTAAACAACGTATTCTTCCGATCGAAAAAGCACAGGTATTTTATAAATGCCAAATGTAGTACAGGAGAAAAAAAAAGAACCCGCCTCCAATTATAAGCAGAGTGATTGCCCAATATTTAAGTTAGTTAGATAACTGGTTTCTCATAGATTAACTTCACCTAAATTGAGCGATTTTTTACTCGACCTGCACCAATCGCTTAAGTACTATATAATATAAAAATAAAAAATCAAGAAGAATGGTTTTCGTCTCATTCCTTGCATTGATGATACATAAGAAAAGAAGATAGTTGACAATTTTTCATTATTACAATAGTTTTATTTAGGAGACTTTGTACCTGATTTCTACAAATTTAGCGAATATTATAGTGAACAAAATAAGTTAAATGAAATTGTTAAAGAAAAACAGGAACCGTTTAATCTTGTGTATCGTAGTCTGGTGGATGTGTATTGCTGTTTTCTATATGATTACTGCAAGTAAGATTAGCCGGGTAGGGAAGACTATCAGTCAATCCGGAGTAGAAATGGCCAAAGCGTTTTCCAGTAGTGTCAGTTTACCTCTGCTAGAACTGGACATGCCGACTCTTAGTGCATTGCTTAGTGAAGCTACCAGTAATTCGGATATAGTTTATGCAGCTATTATTGATCATAAAAACAATATCGTAGCTTACACCAATGTTGAATTGATAATGTCTGCAATGAATGAAAGTACACGCACGGTTGATCAAGTTTCTTTTTGGGAAGGGAATTCATATGATCACAAAAAAAATATCAACTTTTTTTCAGATGTGACTTATGCGGAAACAAAGATTGGCGAAATATATCTGGCTTTTTCAGCCGCTGAAATTGATAAATTCAAAAAGCGCTTTGGTTCTGTTGCACTTTCGAGCTTTACTATAATGTTGCTTGTGATAATTGTCTTATATTACAAAGAGCTTAGGTCTATAGTTAGCAAGCTGAGAGTTGCTTATAGAACACAGGCAGGCAGCATGGGTATTTTTGTGGAAACAACCTGTATTGTATGCCCTCTGTGTGGAACAAACCAACCTTTTTCACAAGAAGTTTTTAATTGTATAAACCTGAACAAGTTCAAAATTATCCGGTCAACAAATAGTGAACTGAAGCCAGAACGGTCTGATAAATCTAAAGATATCTTTTTATCGGAAATCGCTAAAAGAAAAGACCTGGGTTGGTTGAAACGTCAAGTAATTGTCCGGTGCATAGAAATCATTAAAAAGCTGACTGTTTAGCTCTTGATAGAGAGGTTCCCAATGGCGTCTGTTCGCGAAATTGCCTCATCAACTGTATTATGGGTGAAAGAATTCCCAACGAACATTTTCAAGAAAACCACTAGTAAATTACTTACGATAGAATTTGTTCGACGTAATAGAAATAGCATAGTTATATGTCTTATCATTTGGCTCATAGCCTCTGTAACCGGCTACTTAATTTTAAATAGCAGTGTAACACGTCTGAATAATGATTTTTATCAACACGGATCGTTGGTGACCCAGAAGCTTGCCGATATGACTGGCTCGTCTCTTTTAGAAAAGAATATGTTGTCTCTGAATGTGGCAATTGGCGAGGTTGAAGATAGTAACGACTTGATATTCGCATCAATTCTGAATCATAAAAATAAATTGGTGGCTCATACCGATTCTGATAGGATAAATGGGATATCTATTCCCATAAAGAATGGAAGATATATAGATACCATTAAAGGGGTTTTTATCGAAGCAAAGTCTTTACCCGACAATAAAAAAATTGTCAGCTTTTCAACAATTGTCAGCTTTTCCGGAATAAATATCGGAAAAGTGTATTTGATATTCTCTTCAACCAGCCTATACAGCTCCATAAGTAAATACAAAGCGCTATTTGTCTATGCGATAGTCTTTAGTGTTTTATTGTTTTCAGCGATTGTAGCGGCGCTGGATCGTATTTCTAAGACAAAAGCATTAAAATTTCAAAAAGAATCTGAAGGTATAACTCGGATCGGTCCTTATATATTGCAAAAAAAAATAGCGCAAGGAGGAATGGCCGAGTTATTCCTGGCAGACTATGTGCGTGAGGATGGTTTTCGAAGAATTGTAGCCATAAAAAAAATACTGCCTCATCTTATTGAGAATTCAGAGTTTATTAAAATGTTCACACGAGAGGCCAGACTGGCTGCATTATTGCAACACCCAAACATTGTTCAGATAAATGATTTTGGCAAGTTGCAGAAAGTTTACTTTATCGCTATGGAATATGTCTGTGGCAAAAATCTGGCTGAAATCACGACGGTGGCAAAAAATGGCCTCCCTGTTGATCAGTCGGTTTTTCTTGTTTCACAGATTAGTAGAGGTTTGCAGTACTCACATTCCAAGCGAGACGACAAGACCGGAAAACCTCTGAACATTGTTCATCGAGATATTAGTCCTCAGAATATCCTTGTTTCATTTCAAGGAGAGGTCAAGATAAGCGATTTCGGAATCTCAAAAGCCAGATCTGAGCCAAGTTTAACTCTGGCTGGTGTCATTAAAGGTAAACTTTCCTACATGTCTCCGGAACAGGCATTGGGGCAATCTGTCGACCATAGAGCTGACATATATGCGTTGGGTATTGTCTTTTATGAAATATTATCAGGAGAAAAATTATATCAATTTGGCAATGATATAGAAGCCATCAGGTTTATTCCGGAAAAAGAAATAGTTTCTATAATAAAATTAAGACCGGATATTCCTGACGAGTTAAATAGAATTGTGATGAAATGCCTGGAGAAAGACAAAAAATCAAGATATCAAAGCGCACTGGAACTTCATAACGATTTGATACACCTCAAAACAAAATTAAACATCACTTATGACAGGTCAAATCTTGCAAACTTTATGGAAAAGCACTTCAAGAAAGAGAAAATATTTTAGCAGCAATTCCCGCTCTTAGGGCTTGGTCAAAAACAGCCTGGTAGAATTTGGGATGCAAAAATGCCAAGTTATTTTTGACCGAGCCCTTAATTCATGAAGAAATTTAGAGTGAATAATATTGAGATGCCATCTTTGCTACCTTATCTTGAGCTTACCGATACGAAGTTCCGATTGAATTTTTCTTTGATCTCTCAAGATAGCTCCATTTTGGAAAAATCTCCTTTTCCATTTCTGGTTATCAGTGAGTCAGACCCTTTTTCCAGGCTCATTAAAGCTCAGCTTGTAACCGACGCCGGAAGTGAAATTAAACGAGTATTCCTTTTGTTGCAAAAAGATGAATATCATCTAACACGAGATGAATTACGGCCTTTCAGCAACCAGGATATTGATCAATACTGGCAGAAGGCCTTTTTGTTTTATTCGAGAAAAAACCAGGATGGTTCCGCCATCATCCTGGCTGATCAAATCGGAGAAGATGGAGGGTTGATATCTTTACAGTCTTTATTTTTTTGCAAATCAAAACTTATCTTTTTTCACCCTCCATGTCCGGTCTGTGGGCTGCCTCTTCAACAATGCTATGATGACGACATTTTGACAGGCTTGGGGTTTCAGCGGTATTCTACCTCACTTAAGCGCTATCTGTTTTGTCCGTCATGTTTTGGCTCAACAGGCAAGTCCGATTTTTACGTTTTTTCATTGGAGAGTTCTGACCATTCCGCACTTAAAAACAGGTGGAATTTGATCAAAGACTTCGGTTGCGTCACAGAAGTGAAAAACCGTTTGAATCGGTTTCCTTGTATCAATTGCTCCAGCCGGCAGGAGTGCTATGGATCAGACTGTTTAGCCGCCTCAAGAATTGTTCCGCTCTCTTTTTATCCTTTTTATATGTTGATTTTTGAAGCCGTATCGGTTAACGCTTTTGATTTTTTGTCTCTCATTTCAGGCGCCTCATTTGATGATCTGGAAAGCAGGCTTAGCGAAAAACAAGAATTAGGCAGAATAAACTGTCTGAAGGCTTTAAAACAAAATAGTCTGGCAACAACCCCTTTTTTCTTTGATAAAAACAAAAAATATTTTCTGGAAGTCTTGTATTTAAAGCTTTCTTTTTTGGGCGAACTCGTTCAGACTATTTTTTCCAGGATAGATGATCCAGGGTTTGGTTTATCTATTGATAGAATCTGGATTAACCTTACAGACCAGAGTGGCCTCTTGCCGTTTTTCTGGAACTTTAAACTAAAGTTTATAGACATAGGGGGAAATGCCGTCAAACCACCGTTTCTTCCGAAATTATTCCCATATTCCAGCCCCCATTTTCTGGGGATTATCTGGTTTTACACGCTTCTGGTCAACAAAAAACAAGATGTTTCAGAAGTATATGTGACTCTTGGAGAGAAAATTGAGAAAATAGTCTCAAATGATGATGATAACCCGGAGAGCTTTCTAAAGAACGGCTCCGATGGCGTTTTTTCTCCTGAAAATATTTTTTGGATTCCTGATGGAAAGACTGTCTGTCAGGACTGGATGAGGCTTTGGGAAAAATCTATCGGTTTGGGCTGGTCTTTATTGAAGATTGGGTTGAGAACCGGCGTGATGGAAAATTCTAAATGGTCAAAGGACAAATTCCAGCAAGAGTTGGAAAACCTCAGAAAAGAGGTCAAAGATAAATTGTTTTCTCATGAGCTCAATTTTGTACAAACAGAGCCTGCACCGAGAAATAAGGCTATTTATGACATCCTCGCCAAGATCATGGAAAAATGGAGCATTGGCCTGGATGCACAAAAGGATGAATTAGAAAAAACGGCTGGTGTATCAACAGCAAGCAGCGAGCAGTTTGACAACACCAATGTTGTCTCACAAGATGAAAATGGGATAGAAGAAACGGTTATCCTTTTGCCCGATGACTTTAGAAAAGAAAAATCACCGTCTATTCAGGCAGAAGAGAACGATATTCCGGCAACAGTTGTTATTACTCCGTCAGAGAAGTCGACTCTTTCATCCATAAAAAAGAATTCAGGCCAACCTGAGGAAAACGATTTTATATCCGAGACGGTTATCCTTTATCCGGAGAATAGTAGTGACAAAAGATAGGGGAATGAACAACCAGATATCAATAGAACAACTATCAAATGAAATCAGAAAAATTTATAAGTCAGATCGTCTGCATGCTGAAACTTTAATCGAAACATATCTTGAAGAAAGACTAAAAGAATTTTCAAATAGCAAAAAATTAACGTTGTTTGAGAGGCTGATGGCTGAATTTAATATAACAATTTCAAGTAGATACAGCGGTTCAAACATAGATAAAGAGGCTCTTACGAGACTTTTTTCGTTGATGTTAGGAAGAAGGATATCTCAGGCCGATCTATCTTCCACAGAACTTTTACAAAAATTGGCTGAATCCTTGAATACTATCTTTGATGCCCTCAATCAAGTGGTGCGTGTAATTAATACAACTTTTCTTGGCGAAAGCACCGGGGATGAAACGATCAGGCAGGTCATAGGTTTTCATCTGGAAGGTGGAGAAAGCCATGCCCGATCCCTTGAGAGCTATCTTGGGCAGATCGAAAAAGCCTTTCTGATTGCACATCAAGCATTTAAAGAGGCTGCTCACACCGAGATAGGCGAAATCCTGCACGAATTGGACCCTGATCAGATCAAAGCCGACGGCAGCGGAGGTTTTAAGTTCGGACCGTTCCAAAAAGCAGAATTTTTTGAAGTATATGAAAAAAAGTTTTATACATGCAAAAAATGGTTTGACTCAGGACGCTTCATGGAAAAATTCTTAAGAGAATTTGAAAAGAATTCTCAAAAATTGTTTGTACCATAAGGAGGCAACAAAGTGAAAAAATATATTAACACACTTTTTCTGTTATTAATTGCTTTCGGATTCTGTTCATGTGCGTCCCGGCCTCTTGCTCCTCCGGAGTGGAAATACGAAAATGAGGCTATTCAACTTCACTTAAAAGCTGATTTTCAATTAAACCTCCACGAGGGAACGCCTCACACACTCCTTATATGTGTTTATCAACTCAGAGATCCGAATACTTTCAATCACCTTGCCGGCGATAATAACGGACTTTACAAACTTTTGGAATGTGGCCTTTTTGACGCGAGTGTGGCTGGATCAGAAAGATTAATCATTCATCCCGGGCAAGATCTGACTTTTACTTTGAACCGTGCTGAGGGTGCAAAATACGTGGCCATTGTAACTGGTTACTATTTCCTTTACAAAGAAAGGATGGTGAGGTTATTTGATATTCCGGTGATTATAGAAACAAAAGGGTGGATTAAACGGACTAAAATTTTAAAACCAAGCCTCTTAAACATAGAACTTACGTTGGGCCCGCAACAGATTCAATAAGGGGTGGAGGTGAAATAACTTCCCCATCCCCAACATCATGGAACGATAGAAATATGGAAAGACCTCTTTTTTGGCATCAAGGCCTCTTTTTACAACCACAACACTTTCAACTGGAAAACCTTTATTTTCAGTCTCTGTTGACACCTTTTCATAAATTCCTTCAGCCTCACCTGTGGGGCGTCGGGAATTTAGAGATCCAGGAAACCGCTCTGGGAAATCTTTCTTTTAATCTCCTGAAAGGTGAATTTTTGTTTCCGGATATGACCTATCTGGTTTTCCCGGGCAATTCTCTTATTGAGGCCCGTTCTTTTGATGAAGCCTGGGTAGATGGCGACAAACCTTTTACCGTTTTTATCGGCCTGAAAAAATGGAATGATGCCGGAGAAAATGTTACCGTTCTTTCCAAATTAGAAAACCTTTCAGAAATGACCACCAGATTTGTGACGACGACCGACCCTGAAGAGGTTTCCGACTTACATCAAAGCGGGCCTCCGGCTCAGATTAAAAGGCTTTACCATGTCCTGAAAATATTTTGGGAAACGGAAAAGGAGCAAATCGGAGACTATATACTTATTCCACTTGCTCAACTGGAAAGATCAGGCGAAGAAATAACGCTTTCCGAACAGTTTGTTCCTCCCTCACTTACCATTTCCGGTTCAGGTCCTCTCGTAAAGATTGTCAGGGAAATCAGAGACCAGATAGCATCTCGCGGCCACCAGCTTGAATCGTATAAACGTGAAAGGGGGATTCATACGGTTGAGTTCGGGACAAGAGATATGGTTTATCTCTTAGCTTTAAGATCCATTAACCGCTATATTCCTTCCCTTTTTCATTTGACTGAATCGCAGCAAGTTCATCCCTGGACGGTGTATGCCCTCTTAAGAGAATTGATCGGCGAACTCTCTTCTTTTTCAGAGCAGGTCAATGTGATGGGAGAACTGGAAGATGGAACCCGCCTTCTGTCCGGATATGATCATCAAAACCTGTGGAAATGTTTTTCAGGCGCCCAGGCTCTGATCACCCAACTTTTGGATGAGATTACGGCCGGGCCGGAATATGTGATTCAACTCGTATACGACGGAACCTATTATACGTGTGATCTGTCCCCAACGATTTTTGAAGGACGAAACCGTTTTTACCTGGTTTTTGAAACCGAAAAGGATCCTGATTTCGTGCTTCAGTCCGTAGAGACAATCGCAAAAACAAGTTCACGAGAATCTTTACCTATTCTTATGGCCCGTGCTCTTCCCGGAGTAAAGCTGCAACACCTTCCGGTGCCGCCACAAGAACTGCCTCGTCGGACCTACTCTATTTATTTTCAGATTGACCATCACAGTAATCAATGGGCCCGTGTGCACAAAGATAACAACATTGCTTTGTATTGGGATGCAGCTCCTGAAGATTTAAAGGTAGAACTGATGGTTGTGGGGAAAAGTTAGATATGCGATTGACCGATTGTTTTATAGAACTTGTTGCCTATGCGGCATATTTTTTGAAAACAGTGGCTAAAAGACAACCACCCTTTGATCAGGTTAAAGCCGATATTCAACGTCTGATTTCGAAAAGTCAGGAGAGTCTCAATAACAACGCTTTTTCTCAGGAGGACTACGATCTGGCACGCTTTGCCATTTTTGCCTGGATTGATGAGGCTATTTTAAACTCTTCGTGGAAAGAAAAACATCTGTGGCAGGGTGAACAACTCCAGCGCTTTTATTATCAGACTGCCGACGCGGGCGAGATTTTTTTTGAACGCTTAAACACTCTTGGTCCCCATCAAAGAGATGTGAGGGAGGTTTATTATTTCTGTCTGGCTATAGGTTTCATGGGACGCTATTGCCATGAAGGAGACGAATATCTCCTGGAACAGTTAAAGACATCAAATTTGAAACTTCTTACAGGAAGTTCAGTGGGACTACCTTCTCTTGAAAAAGGAGAGCTTTTTCCGGAAGCATATCCTGTTGAGTCGAACGAGGTGATCTCTTCTAAAGAAAAAAAACGCTTCTCAATTTTTACGCTTTTTTGTCTTGGAACCCCGGTTCTTCTTTACTCGGTTCTGTTTTTGATTTACAGGTTTATTCTAAACAATATCGGAGAAGGTTTATTAAGCAAATGAAGCAAATTTTTTTTAAAATTCTTAAAGTCTTTTTTATTATAGCAGTAATTTTACTGACTATCCTTCTGGTTTTTGGAATCGTACTGAGTCTTGATTGGGCCTGGTGGATAGGACTTTTCATTTTGCTGGGACTTTTAGGCTTGGGGATAGGTTTGCTTTTTCTAAGAAAGCTATGGCTTAAACGTCAGGAACAGCATTTTGTTGACCAGATCATTGAGCAGGATGACTCCTATCTGAAAACCGTGGACGATAAAGAAAGTATGCGTTTAAGAGAGCTTCAGGCTCGCTGGAAAGAGGCCATTGAGGCTCTTAAGTCTTCTCACTTGAAAAAATATGGCAACCCTCTTTATGTGCTTCCGTGGTATATGGTGATCGGAGAAAGTGGTTCCGGAAAAACCACGGCAATTAAAAGCGCGGGTCTTTCTTCACCGTTTGCGGATGTCAGCCGGACTTCGGGCATTTCCGGGACAAAGAATTGTGACTGGTGGTTTTTTGAAAAGGCTGTTATTATTGATACAGCCGGCAGGTATGCTATTCCTGTCGATGAAGGTCATGATAAAGAGGAATGGCAAAAATTCCTCAACCTTTTGGTAAAATACAGAAAAAGAGAATCTCTCAATGGCCTCATTGTTACCATTGCGGCTGATAAGCTACTTGGCTCCGGCCCCGAAGCTCTTGAAGAAGATGGTCGAAACATCCGGCGCCGTATTGATGAATTGATGCGGGTTTTAGGTATAAAGTTTCCGGTATACGTTCTTGTGACCAAATGCGACTTGATTCAAGGTATGACTCAATTTTGTGATCATCTTCCGGATAAAAGCCTTGAACAGGCCATGGGGCTCATAAATCATGACCTGCCTACAGATGTAGTTGCCTTTGTCGACCGTGCCATGCATACAATCGGGGAACGCTTAAGAGATCTCCGGCTCCTACTTTTCCATAAGGCCGGGTCCAGGGGCGTTGATCCTGGCCTCCTTCTTTTTCCTGAAGAGTTTGAAAAAATGAAATCCGGCTTTGATTCTTTTATTAAAGGGGCTTTTTGGGAAAATCCCTACCAGGAGACTCCAATTTTAAGAGGTCTTTTCTTTAGCAGCGGACAACAGGAAGGGAGCCCGTACTCACATTTCTTAAAGTCTCTCGGGCTTATTGAAGAGAGAGATGTCTTGCCTGGAACGAATAATGGCTTGTTTTTACATGATTTTTTTGAGCAAATTCTGCCCTCTGACAGAAATCTGTTTGCCCCTACCCAGCGTAGACTTGAATGGAGTCTGCTAACCAAAAATCTTGGTATAGCTTCATGGGTTGCTATTGCAGTTGCCATTTGTGGTCTGTTGAGCTTTTCCTTTGTAAAAAATCTTGAAACCATGCGAGGAATTTCTCATGAGTTCTCAAAACCTCTTATATTACAGGGAGAAATCTTGACGGATGTGATTATCATGGATCGTTTTCGGCAGGCGCTTTTGAAGGTGGAAGAGGATAATAGCAACTGGTGGATTCCCAGATTTGGGTTAAATGAAAGCAATGATGTTGAGATTCGACTCAAGGAAAAGTATTGCAAACAGTTTAAAGACGGCTTTCAGATCTCTTTTGACAAACAGATAGGAAAGAGGATAGTAAACTTTTCTGATTTTACTCCAGACGAAGTTATCGGCCAACACGCAGCTTACCTCGTAAGGCGCATCAATCTTTTGCACGCCCGTCTGCAAGCTGAAAGCCTTGAAACACTCAAATCCATGCCTCAGCCTTCTTATAAACCTGTCGTTTTAATGGCAGATCAAAATATTATTCCTGAGATAAGGAAGCAATTTGCCAACCAGTATCTTTATAATCTGGTCTGGCAAACCGATTCGAGCAGTCTTAACCAGGAAATGAATAAATTGCACGCATGGTTAAAGCATATATTGACTTTAAAGGGTGTCGATCTCGGGTGGCTTGTCACCTGGGTCAACGCAGATGAATCTCTGTCGCATGTGACCCTGGAAGATTTCTGGGGAGGCAGTTTATCAGCTTTACGTCAAACGAGTGTGCCTCCGGCCTTCACTCTTAAGGGGAAAGAGCAAATTGATTTGTTTCTTAATGAAATGGAATCCGCTCTTGTCGATCCTCTTATTATAGCAGGCCAAAAGCTTGAATTTCACACCTGGTACAGGAAGGCTTATTTTCAAGCCTGGCACAATTTTGGGATTGTTTTTTCGGAAGGAGCTGAACTGCTTCAAGGAAGAAAAGAGAGGCGACAGGCAGCGGCAAGAATAGCGATCAATCAAGGTCCGTATTTTGCTGTTCTGGACAGAATGGCGATTGAACTGAAACCGTTAGCAATAGACCAGGATGTCCCTTCATGGATTGAGCGTGTCTTTGAGTTTCAATTCACTAAGGCCAAAGCGGCCAGGATAGAAATCGGAAGCAAGGGAGCCCTGGCAAAGGCTGCAAACAAAGGAAAAACCATTATTTCCAGCTTAGAAAAAAAGATCAGCAAAGTCGATGGCAAAAAGACCCTGGAGTCTCAGTTATTAGCCGCAAAGGCATTGCGAAAATATCAAAACGCTCTGGCTAAGGTTGCGCCGGCTGCTGCTTCAAAAACATCTGCTTACAATATGGCGGCCCAGGCCTTCAACGAAGATCCAGCCATCAGCAAGTCTCCTTTTTTTGTGGCCGATATGGCTTATGACAAGCTCAGTGCTTCTATGTCCGGCAAGTCGACCGGCAATGACAAGATGTTCTGGAACCTGGTAATCGGCCCTCTCAATTATTTATGGAACTTTGTTTGCTCGGAGACTGCCAGCCATCTCCAGGAGCTTTGGGAAAAAGAAGTTTTGGTGGAAATTCAAGGGGTGTCTGATCAAAAAACTTTAAACCAGATCCTTTTAGGTCAGGATGGTTATGCTGTTAAATTTGTGAATGGGCCGGCCGCGCCATTTGTCAGCAGAAATCCGCTAAAAGGTTATTATGCAAAACAGGCGCTGAACAGGAGGATACTTTTCGACCCACACTTTTTTTCCTTTTTAACAAAAGGGGCTAAAGCCGTAAAACTTGTGAAAGCCAGCTACACCGTCTCAATCAAAGGGCTGCCCACTGATATCAATCCGGAAGCCCAAATAAGACCACATGCGACCAGTCTTGAGCTTCATTGCGCTGATAAAGCCCAAAAGCTGATCAATCTCAACTATCCTGTGCGAAAGACTTTTAACTGGCTGCCCGCGACCTGTGGAGATGTCATTTTTCAGATTGAGGTAGGGAACCTCATTTTGACCAAAAAATATACAGGTTATCGAGCATTCGCCAAGTTTTTAAAAGATTTTATCGATGGACAGCGGACTTTTTATCCTAAAGAATTCCCCAGGCATAAGGCGGCCCTCAAACGTTTGGGAATCAGATATATCAAGGCAAATTATCAGTTTAATGGTAACCGGCCGATTATAACACTTCTCACAAGTGCTCCGGGAAGAGCGCCAAGAAATATCGTAAAATGCTGGGATTAGTAAAATTGAAGCGCTCCTGGAACTGGACCGCGTGGGGCAAGCATCCAGTGGCCAAAGACTATTTCAGAGTTGGTTCTCAAGCTCCGATTTTGAAGGCATTTACTGATTGGATTGAAAAAGGTTATCATATGCTGAGTTCAAAACGGAACCATTCTTCAAATCTTTATTCATGGCGTTTTTGGGCCAGAGGCTCTGAGAAAAATAACATTATTTGCGGTGTAGGGAGAGACAGCAGTGACAGTCTTGGCCGGTCATACCCGCTGCTGATTATCGGAACCGGTCCTCTGCAAAAATGGGAAGATCACTGGGATCTTTTACCCCTTGCCTGTGAAGAGACCTGGAGTCATATAGAGTATCTAACCACAAAAAGACTTCTGGATTTTAAACAAATGGAAAATGGAGTCCGAATCATAAAGCCGCCATATCCCAACTGGTCGGAGTTTACAAATCAAAGAGGCAGCCGATTTGAGTGTTCTTCCAATAACAGTTTATTTCACCAATATTTTAAAGGCATAAAAGAGAGTGTAGATAGCTTGACAAAAAAGACTGAATTTTTTGTTCCGCTCGACAGTGTATCGTCCAATGACCCTATTGCATTGGCAGATCTATGGCATTCCTTTTTGAAGTCACGTATTCGGGAAATTCCGAATACAGTTTTTATGGGCGGAGTTCCGGATGAGACTTATTTGGGGGTCTTTAAAAGACCTTTAGTGCCGGCGGATTTTGTCCGTTTATGGTCAGTTGAGTTGATAAGGTTAAGCTATTGAGCTTATCAGCATTACAATCATAAAATGATTATGATAAAAAAATATAGGGTGAGGATTTATGCGTCATGAACTCAAAAGATCTTATCAAAGCAGGCAGGCTTTCAGATGCCCGCAAGCAGCTCACTGAGGAAGTCAAGGCAAAACCTGGTGATAGCGGCAGGCGGACACTTTTGTTTCAAGTTCTCGCTTTTTGTGGTGAATGGGACAAAGCTGAGAGGCATCTTGATACGATCGGCGCTCAGGATGTAGCTGCCGATGTAGCTGCCCAGGTGTACAAAAACTTGATCCATGCGGAAAAAGAACGCACGGAAGTTTGCAAGTTTAAACGTCGCCCTTCATTCCTGCCGGAAACTCCACCATACCTTGAAATGTACTACACTGCCCAGACAAAGATAGGTGAACAAAATATAGATGAGGCAAAGCTGCTTTTAGATCAAGTAGAGGCTCAATGCCCTGTTATATCCGGGACAGTGAATGGAAAGAGTTTTACCGGTTTTAAGGACACGGACACTTTTCTGTCCCTTTTCCTTGAAGCGATTGTCCATGAGCGGTATGTATGGATACCTTTTGAGGCAATTAGAGAACTTGTTGTTTCAATTCCCAAAACGCTTTTTGATCTTCTATGGATTACTGCCAGGATAACTGCATGGAACGGACTGGCTATGAACTGTTATCTTCCCGTGCTCTATCCAAATTCATTTCTCCATGAGGACGACAGGATGAAACTTGGCAGAATGACTGGCTGGACCTCTCTTGGAGGGCAGTTTACAAAAGGCATCGGCCAGCATGTCTTTCAGGTCGGTGAAAAGGACATGAGCATCCTGGAAATCCGGGAGGTTTTATTTCAGTTAGGATAAAATAATGAAACGAGAGATTGACATAGAAGCCATATTGGCCCCTATTCCTGGCGATAATCCGGCAGGTGAGGATCTTCGCTACAGCCCTGCATATGATCAGATTAAAGAAGCGCGGAGAGCTGATGACCTTCTTGATCGTGGCGATTGGCAGCGTGAAATCAAGACCTCGGACTGGGGTATGGTAATCACTACCGCTGTTGACGCGCTTATTAATAAGACCAAAGACTTGCAGATAGCAGCGTGGCTTACTGAAGCATTAATCAAAACCGAAGGTTTTGACGGACTTAGTACAGGTCTCAAAATACTTACCGGCTTTTTGAAAGATTATTGGGAGCATCTTTATCCTGAACCTGAAGATGGGGACCTTGATTTCAGGGTTGCTCCCATTGAATTTGTGAACGATAAACTTTGGCCATGCATAAAACAGGTTTCAATTACAGATAGTAGCGCAACTCCCGGTTATTCATGGTTGAAATGGCAGGAGTCACGCCAGGTAGGCTTTGAAGCCGACACGCGTAACAGATATGGAGATGTGGATGAGAATAAAAAGAAAGCTCGTAATGAATTAATAGCCGAAGGGAAATTGACTGCCGAGGATTTTGATTCCGCCGTTGCCCTCTCATCAAGGGCATTCTACGAATTGCTTGCTAAAAGCCTGGTTATGAGCCAGGAAGAGTTCAAGAAACTTGATGAGACAGTAGATGATAAATTTGGCTCGGAAGCCCCCAGGCTGGCTGAAATTAGAGAAACACTTGATGATTGTGAAAGGGTCATACAAAAAATAATCAAAGAGAAAAAAGAGAGTGAGCCTGACACTGAGCCTGAACCACAGGCGGACGAAGCTACGGCCATACACTTAGAAGAAAACAAAAGCAAGGAAGAAGAATCCCGGGTATTGTCATTATCCAAAGAAAAGACACAACTTACCGCTGTACCATCTTTTTCCAGTGGGTTTTCAGATTCGGACTCTCTGGAAAAGGCTATGTGGGAAAACGCGCTTGCGGCATTGAAGTCCGCCGGCATAAAAAAAGCTCTGGGACTGCTTTTTAGCGCTTTTTGCAGCGCGCCATCCGTGAGAGAAAAAAATCGCTACCAGCTCCTCATGGCCAAGCTTTGCCTGAAGGCCGATAGGCCGGATCTGGCCAGACCGATTGCGGAAAAGTTGAACACATTAATTGAGGAGTTGCAACTGGAGCGCTGGGAATCTCCTGTCTGGATTGCGGATGTGCTCAATACCCTTTATAAGTGTCTGACAACAGGAGAACCCTCTAATGATGATATAAGCAGGGCAAAGACGCTTTTGCAGAAACTTTGCATCACAGATGTAACAAAGGCGATGAGCTACAGAAGTTAGATTTTTAACGGAAAGGAGGATTCCATGGCAAAAGAGAGTTTACAACACACACTTGACAGGGTGAGATCGCCTAGAGTACAAATAACCTATGATGTGGAAATCGGCGATGCTATTGAGATGAAGGAGATTCCGTTTGTTGTCGGGGTATTGAGTGATTTGTCCGGCAAGCCGGATGAACCGCTTCCAAAGCTTAAAGATAGAAAATTTGTTGAAATAGATCGGGATAATTTCAACAATGTGCTTGAGGGGATGAAACCGAGGCTGGCATTCAGGGTGGATAACAAACTGACGGATGAAGACACCAAAATTGCTGTGGAGCTTCGTTTTAAATCTATGGACGATTTTCATCCGGAACAAGTGGCGAATCAGATAACACCTGTGCGTAAATTAGTGGAGGCAAGACAGAAACTTTCCGATCTGCTCAACAAATTAGACGGCAATGACAAGCTGGATGAACTGCTTCAAGATGTTATTACAAGCACTGACTCCTTACAAAAACTCGGGGATGAGGTCGGTGTAGAAAAACCAAAAGAATAGAGGAGAAGTTCCATGTCTGAAAATGAAAAAGAAGTCCAACCGGAGTCTGCTCAGGCTGAAGAAGTTCAGGAAGACAAGAGCGTTTTAGACCAGATTTTAGAAGACGGTCGGATGGCCCGTGATGAAAGTCAAAAAGAATGGGCCAGAGATGTTATTGGTGAGTTTGTCAGTCAGATCATGGAAGGAACCATGGTCGTTTCAAAAGATACAGAGGTTATGATCAATGCCAGGATCAGCCAAATTGATAAACTGATTTCCATGCAGCTCAATGAAGTCATGCATAATCCTGAGTTACAAAAACTTGAAGCTTCCTGGAGGGGGTTGCACTATCTTGTGCATCAAAGTGAAACAGGAGAGAGATTAAAAATCAGGGTGATGAATGTCTCCAAAAAGGACATCCTCAAGGACATGGAAAAGGCCAGCGAATTCGACCAGTCGTCACTTTTCAAGAAGGTATATGAAGAAGAGTTCGGTATGTTCGGCGGTGCATCCTATGGCGCTTTGATAGGTGATTATGAGTTCAGTAACCATCCTCAGGATATATCCCTTCTCGAAAAAATGTCCCAGGTGGCGGCAGCGGCTCATGCTCCGTTTATCTCTGCTGCATCTCCTCAACTGTTTAATTGGGATAAATTTACCGAGCTTGGCGGTCCTCGTGACATGGCAAAGGTTTTCCAGAGTGTAGAATATGCCAAATGGAAATCATTCCGTGACTCGGAAGATGCCAGGTATGTGGCGCTGGCCCTTCCCCATGTTCTTATGCGTCTTCCTTACGGTCAGGCGAATGTTCCTGTCGAATCTTTTGGCTACGAGGAGGATGTGGATGGTACAGACCACAGTAAGTATCTCTGGGGCAATGCAGCATACGCACTTGGAACACGTCTGACAGATGCATTTGCCAAATACCACTGGTGCGCGGCCATCAGGGGGGTGGAAGGCGGCGGTCTTGTGGAAGGTCTGCCGGTCCACACATTCAAGACAGATGAGGGAGACGTAGCGCTCAAGTGCCCAACGGAAATAGCTATTACAGACAGGCGGGAAAAAGAATTTGCCGATCTTGGTTTTATACCTTTGGTTCATTGCAAGGGCACCGACTATGCGGCTTTTTTTAGCACGCAAACAACCAATAAACCTAAAGTATATGATACCGATTTTGCCAATGCCAATGCTAGGCTCTCTTCCCAGCTTCAGTATATCCTTGCTGTGTCGAGATTTGCTCATTACCTGAAGTCGATCATGCGAGACAAAATTGGTAGTTTCATGACCCGCAAAAATGTCGAAGATTTTTTAAACCGGTGGATTAGCAACTATGTTCTTCTGGATGATGCTGCTGGACAGGACATGAAGGCTAAATTCCCCTTGCGTGAAGCAAGGGTTGATGTGAGTGAAATCCCTGGTAAACCTGGGGCTTATCGGGCAGTGGCCTTTCTTAAACCCCATTACCAGTTGGATGAACTGACTGTTTCGTTGCGGCTGGTTGCGGACCTGCCGCCCCCTGCAGCGGGGTAGGAAACCGGTTTATCGTTACCTATAAGGCAGTATTTGCTACGAAATACGGATTTTTAGGATTGGTATAAAACTGAACCACTCTCGTCTATAAGACGAGAGGTTCATGAGGGGTCGATTGGAAATCGACTGTCATCTGTAACAGGCTCGCCCTTTTGCTCCTCAATATATTTCTGGAGCTGACTTGCCACCTGACCGGTCAGAACTCTTTTCCGATATTTCGGAATCCAAACCAAGTGCGCCTTGAGATTTGTTTTTGTATGGGCTCCAGAGTGTATAAAGTCGCATAGCGACAACTACAACCTTTTCTTCGCCTAAAGGCGAGGGGTTTCAACCATCCCCGAAAGGGACACTAATAACAAAAAAGGAGGGAAAGGACCATGGCAGCTGACAGTTTTTTGAAAATTGATGGGATCAAGGGAGAAAGCACGGATGACAAGCACAAGGAGTGGATAGAGATACTTTCCTATAACTGGGGAGTCTCTCAAATGGCCTCCGCGTCGGCCAGTACTTCAGGCGGAGGTACATCGCAACGGGCTGATTTTCAAGACCTTTCCATTGTAAAGATGCTGGATAGTGCATCCCCGTTGTTGTTTAAAGCATGTGCCAAAGGAAGTCATATTTCCGAGGTGAAGGTTGAGTTATGCCGTGCAGGGGATGACAAACTGACATACATGGAGTACACAATGAACAATGTTATTATCAGTTCGGTGAGTACCGGTGGCGGCGGCGGCGGCGAACCTACGGAGTCGATTACATTTAATTACGGGAAAATTAACTTGAATTACATCAAACAGGCGCGTGAGGGTGGCGGTGGCGCTGGAAATGTACCGGCTGGTTGGGATCTTGAGGCTAATAAACCGATAGAATGATGCTTTTTGAATTAGTGAATGATTCATAATCGCCAAAACTTACAGGCATCCATCCTGGACAGGCTTGTAGATGATGAACCAGGTGTCTCCCACGAGTCTGTCCAGTACCGCTTGGTCAGTATCGGGCAAATCAAGGCCTCGGTTGTAAGAGATCTGGAAAATCTTCTCAACACCAGGCGTCAGATATTGATTCTTCCGGTTGAATATAGCCATGTTAATGATTCTCTTTTTGTATATGGTCTGCAAGATTTTACCTCTAAAAACCCCGGAAGCCCATTCGTAAAACAGCAGCTTCGGCAGGATATTGAAAAGACGATTTCACAGTTTGAACCCAGATTAAAAAATGTAAGTGTACATCTTGAAACAACGGCTCAAAACAAACGTACTCTCAGGTTCAGGATTAAAGGCCTGTTGGTTATAGAACCTGTGGCAGAACCGGTGACTTTTGATACCTATTTTGATGCCAACAAAGGTGAGTATATTATATCAAGATAAATTGAAAAGTGGTGGTACGCCTTTTAACAGCTAACAGCTTAAAAAAATGGATGATAAACTTCTAAATTATTATGAGCGCGAACTTACCTTTATCCGTAAGATGGGGGCTGAATTTGCCAGGAAATACCCCAAGATTGCCGGACGGCTGCTACTTGAACATGATAAATGTGAAGACCCGCATACTGAACGTTTGATTGAGGCATTTGCCTTTCTTAGCGGACGTATACATAAGAAGATTGATGATGATTTTCCTGAAATAACAGAATCGTTGCTTAATATAATTTACCCTCATTACATCAATCCGATACCCTCCATGTCCATAGTCAGATTTGAACCGGCAAAACCCAATGTTACCGAGTCCGGACACCTGATATCTGAAGATACCATGCTTTATTCCAAATCAGTCAACGGTATTCAATGCAGGTTTCACACATCTTATTCTGTCAGACTCTGGCCTGTTGAGGTTGTTTCAGCAGAGCTTTGTAATCCCAAAAAACCGGTGAAGGACGCCCAGCAAGCTATTTTAATTCAATTAAAAACTTTTAATAACTTGAGTTTTTCCAATATTGGCTGGAATGACCTGCGTTTTTTCCTGAATGGCCCGGCACAGCATGTTTTTCATCTGTACGAACTTTTATTCAACAATGTGTGTTATGTTGAATTAGAGTTAATCAATAGCGAAGAACAAAAGATGATAGAAAGGATATCATTAACCAAAGATGACATAAAGCCTGTTGGATTTAACTCTGATGAGCATCTGATTCCCTATTCCCAAAGATCTTTTCCAGGCTTTCTTCTCCTTTTTGAATACTTTTGTTTTCCTGAAAAGTTCCTTTTTTTTGATCTTGACAGCCTGAATAAAATTAAACATCCGGATTTCAATGATACTCTTAATGTTTGGATATACCTGAACAGGAATGCCAAATCGAATCTTGTGATCAATAAAGACACCTTTTGCATCAACACTGCGCCCGTAGTCAATTTGTTTAAACGTATTGCCGAACCTGTACGCGTTGAACAACGAAAGACCGAATATCATGTTATTCCAAATATCAGGAGGCAGGAAGCAACAGAAGTTTTCAGTATTGACAAGGTTACCGCTTCTTCGGATTCTTTTTTGGGAAAAGAGTTTGATTTCAAACCCTTTTATTCCATAAAACACCATCTTGACGAAGAGATCGGCAATGACCGAATGGCTTTTTGGTATATTCAACGCTGCTCTTCTGGTAAGAAAGGTGATAAGGGAACAGAGGTCTATCTTTCCTTTGCAGACTCGAACTTCAAATCAATTGATCCGGATGTGGAAATATTAACTATCCATATTACATGCTCTAATCGAGACTTGCCTGCCCGTCTTCCCTTCGGTGACGATAAAGGCGATTTTGATATGGAAATAACAGCTCCTGTTGCACGTATAAACAGTCTGATAAAACCCACTCCAAGCCTTAGACCCTTTATGGATGGAACCTTGCAATGGCGTTTGATATCCCATCTATCCCTCAATTATATTTCTCTTGTGCAGGGAGGAGAAGATGCCCTCAAGGAAATCCTCAAGCTTTATGATTTTGAAAACTCACCAGCTACAAGACAACAGATAAACGGCATATTATCTATTCAGTCTCAACCTGTTACAAAAAGAATAGGCCAATCATTTTGCCGCGGGGTACAGGTTACCATAACATTTGACGAGAATAAATTTGTGGGAACAGGCCTGTATCTGTTTGCATCTGTATTGGAAAGGTTTTTAGGACAATATGTTTCCGTTAATTCCTTTTCCCAATTGGTTGCAAGAACTATACAGAAAAAAGAGGTGTTAAAAAAATGGCCTCCAAGAAACGGCAATCGAATACTCCTTTAAGGAAGCGTTTTTTTAAGGAATTTTACGGTTTTTCATTTTTTAAGGCTGTAGATTTACTGGAATCTCTTTTTCCCGACAAAAAACCGTTAGGACAGACACTCTCACCTGATGAAGAAGTAGTGCGATTTTCAGTGAAACCCGGTTTCGCATTTTCCCCCAGCGATATTTCAAACTTAACATATAGTGATAAAAAAAGACCGGTTAATATGGAAATCGCATTTATGGGATTGATCGGTCCATCCGGTGTTTTGCCGGATTGGCATAATGAACTGGCGATGGAGAGAAACCGCCGGAAAGATTTCAGCCTTACCGCGTTTTATGATATTTTCCATCACCGTCTTATCTCTCTTTTTTACCTGGCCTGGAAAAAATACAGATTTCCTGTAAATTACCTTCCTGGAGCCAGAGACAGACTTTCCGGACATTTACTAAGTTTAAC
>JAJSZP010000012.1 GCA_030262775.1 Deltaproteobacteria bacterium
CTATCTTTTTCCTCTCAATTGCTTTTTCAACTCCAAGCGGCGCTCTCATATTCCCTTCCTTTCAATGACATGTTTGTTTTTAGACTATATGCCATGTTCCGGAGGGATTGTCTATACCCTGGTTCTTATTTTTTTTAAATTTTACCAATATTGTTTTATTTTACTGTTATCATATAATAAAAAAATTGGGCAGTGTATGCAAAAAAAGGTGTGGAATGTAAGTTACAGCATGGCTCTACCAGTTTGTTTCTGAGGGAACGGGAGAATTATATTACGAAACCAGGACAGGGCATGGGATCATGGATATCATGCTTGTCTACAAAAATAGGAAATATATTATAGAAACAAAGGTGAAAAGATATCAGGGAACCGTTGACGAGGCATTAGAGCAGATTGCGGAAAAGTATCTTCTGCCTGAAAGAGTCAGCCACGGCTATCTAGTTATATTTGATCCCAAAACAAGAGTGGGTGAGTTATGCACGCCTCAAAAACACATACTTGAGGGAAAAGAAATATTGAGTTTTAATATTGGGATAGGGAGAGGTTAACCAGTTATCTGAAAATCTATTTATTCTAAATTCCACTGTTTAATAAGCTCATCTCTTGTAACAATTGCAGATACATCATCAACTTGCTTGCGGATATTTTCAAAGCCGCCCTCCTGACGATCAACCAGAATTACCGTCTTTACCACCTCCAGTCCTTCTGAACGCGCTCTCTCAATAGCTTTAATAGTAGAACCTCCGGTTGTCGCTACGTCGTCTATAATCACAACACGGTACCCAGGCTTTATGTCGCCCTCTATCCATCTGACAATGCCGTGGTCCTTCCGGATTTTTCTAATTGAAAAAGCGTTTATGGGATTTCCTTTTAATCCGGAAGTAAAAGCTGTTGCAATAGAAATAGGATCAGCGCCGAATGTAAGGCCGCCGATTCCCTGAACATCTGAGTCCTTTATAGCTTCATATACGAGATGACCAACAAGAAACATTCCTCTTGGGTTTAATATGACAGGTTTACAATTAACATATAAGCGGCTCATATTGCCCGAAACAAGCTTGAAAATTGGTTTATCACTGTATTTAAAAGACTTTTGGCAAATCATCTTGATCAGTTCTTGTTTCATGAACTAAACCCCTTTGGAAAGAAATTGTTGATTTTAAAGTAATAATCAGATAAAAAAGCCTCCACCGAAATGGAAGAAGCTTATTAATGGGAATCGGTGGAGGCTCAAAGCAAGGAAAACCGGAGAGCCGGCACTCCTTGAACTCAAAAAATTAATTATCACCAAAAATTAAAGCGGTCAATCCGAAAACACTATGAAAATATACATTCTGCCTTTAGCTATATTTATTTTTATACATTTCCTGGTTTCCCCCCTTTCCTATGCTGTAGAAGAACCCGATGAAACCTTTACCCTTAAACATGCCGTAGAAACGGCATTAAAGGCCAATATCGCTCTAAAGATAAGCAAAGAAGAAGCAAATTCGGCCCTTGCCGCTGAAAAAAAACAAAAGACAAATTTTTTCCCAACTTTCAATGCAACCTATCAATACGAATATATAAACGAAGAAGCAACTATGGGCACTATAGTAACGGGCTCACAAAAAGAATATACCCTTATTTCCAAAGTCACTCAGCCAATTTTTGCAGGATTCTCATTACTAAATCAGTACAAAATCGCAAAACTTGGTCTTGATGCTGCAAAGATTAATGAAAAGCTTAAAAGACTGGAAATAATATTTGAAGCAAAAAAAATGTTTTTTTCCCTTTTAAAGGCACAGAAACTTCTGAAAATTTCTCAGGATACAGTAACACAAATAACGGCGCAAAAAGAGGTTGCAAAAAATTTTTACGAAGTCGGCATGACGCCTTTAAATGATTTGCTGCAGGCAAAGGTCGAGCTGGCCAACTCAAAGCAGGAACTTATTAGTGCCCAAAATAATTTGGAAATAGCTAAATCAAATTTTAACATCCTTCTCCGCAGGCCAATAAATGAATCCGTCAAACTTGAAGATGTTCTTAGCTATACTACTTTTGGACATGATATTGATTACTGCTTTAAAATGGCAAAAAAAAACCGTTTTGAATTAAAAATTGCTGACCTGGAAATCGAAATTGCTGCAAAAAAAGTAAAACTTGCACAAAAAAATTATTATCCATCAATAAATCTTGAGGGCATCTATTTCAAACGCGGCACAGAATGGGACGTTGACGGAGGCGATTATATATACGACCCCGAAGGCTGGAGCATAACCGCTGTCGCATCATGGGATTTCTGGGAGTGGGGCAGGTCCATTTATGAAGTTAAAGAAAAACAGAGCCGCCTTTCTCAGGCGCAATACCAACGAACTGAAATCATGGACAATATTTGCATAGAAGTAAAACAAGCATACCTTAATACCACTGAATCTGAAAAAAATATAACCACGGTAAAAAAAGCAATCAAGCAGGCAAAAGAAAACTTCAGGATAAACAAAGAACGCTATAAAGAACAAATAGCTACTTCTACAGATGTTCTAGATGCTCAGACGCTTCTTTCAAGAACTACGACTAATTATTATAAGGCGCTGTACGACTTTAAAATTGCAAAGGCCTTTCTATATAAGGCTATGGGACGAGACCTTTGAAAAATGTTCAATTTTGTTCAAGTTCAAGGAAGGCGAAAAGTTTAACTGCAGGAATACATTGAGTATTTCGAGGCTTAAAATTTGAGCCTGACGCCGAAATTGGGCAAAAGGGGGCGTTTTGCAAAGGTCTCGGGACAGGAAGTTATGGAATGATTGATGGTAAAGATAAAAGTTCAATAATCCAGATGTTCCATGTTCACAAGTATTATGGCTCAAAGAAAGCTCTTGTTGACATTAGTCTTAATGTCTTCAAAAACGACTTTCTTTTTATCAGTGGCCCAAGCGGAGCCGGCAAATCAACCTTATTAAGACTTCTTTACCTTGGAGAACCGGTATCAGAAGGACAGGTTTTGGTGGACGGGATGAATTTATCGAGGATCTCCAGGAAAAGAATCCCCTTTCTGAGAAGAAAATTCGGTATTATTTTTCAGGATTATAAGCTGATATCCACAAAGACTGTATTCGATAATGTTGCTCTTGTTCTTGAGGCATTGGGGAAAAAAAGAAAGGTTATTGAAAAAAAGGTAAGAAAAGTTTTGCGAACTGTTGGAATAGAGCAAAGAATTAATGCTTTTCCACCAAGCTTGTCCGGCGGAGAACAGCAAAGAGTAGCGGTCGCAAGAGCTGTCGTGGGGCTCCCCAAAATAATATTAGCCGACGAGCCTACAGGAAGCCTGGATTCGAATTCAGCCGACATCATACTCAATCTTCTTAAAGGTTTTCACTCACATGGAGGCACTGTCATCGTTGCAACCCATGATAAAGAACTTATCCGCAAAGCAGGTGGGCAAATATTATACCTTAAACAGGGACGTCTGTTTGTACCGACCCCGATATAACAGGTGGATAGGCTGAAGGCTATCCACCTGAATAGAATTCTATGGCCACTTATTATCATAGAGCTGTACAGGATATTAAGGATAAGGGTTTTCTTAGCGCCGTTACTATAATTACAATAGCCCTGTCTGTCCTGATCGTCAGTGTTTTTGCTCTCTTTTTTACAAATGCAAACAACGCAATGAATTACTGGGAAAAGGGTGTAAGAATAATAGCATACCTTAAACCAGGCATAAGTCAAAAAAACTTTCCTGATATAAAACGCAAAATTCAAGGGATATACGGAGTCCAAGATGTAAACTTTATATCAAAAAAAGAAGCCTTAAAAAGACTTAAAGAACAGATGAAACGGCAATCTTCAATTTTGATGAATTTAAACGAAAACCCGCTTCCTGATGCATTTGAAATCCGCATGATAGCCTCATCACAACGCGGCGAAAAAGTTGAGGAAATAGCGATAAAAATTGAATCGCTGCCCTCAATTGAAGACGTAGAATATGGTCAGAAATGGTTAGAACGATTTACGAATATTTTTTATCTCTTCAGGCTGACAGGATATGCAATGGGCTGCATATTCTTTATGGCTGCTGTATTTATTGTGGCCAATACTGTTAGGCTTGTAATCCACACAAGACGCGAAGAAATTGAAATAATGAGGCTTGTCGGAGCCTCAGAAAAATTTATCAGGGGTCCTTTTTACATAGAAAGTATTATACATGGAATACTTGGAGGAATTACAGGTGTTGCAGCTCTTTTTATCACTTTCAAGTTAATATCCTCAAATATTAAGCCTGATTTCAAGTATGAACTTCTTAATATAAAATTTCTATCTCCTGAATTTTACTGCGGAATAATACTGTGCAGCATGTTTGTAGGTTGGTTAGGATGTTATATTTCTCTAAAACAATTTTTAAAAGCTTAATACTTCCCGTAGCCGTTATCATAACAGGGCTTTATCCTCCTGAAATTTCTTGTTCAAATTCCAATGAAGCAGCAAAACATTTAACCATTGAGGCTTTCAAAAAAAAAGCGGCAAATATCAATTGCAAAATTGAAAAACAAAAGGCTGAGCTTAAGACATTTACCATAAAGGAAAAAAACATTTTAACCAGCCTGAATGATTCAGATTTTGCTCTGAACAAAGCAAGAAAAAAAGTTTCAGCAATAAGAAAAGAAATAACCGGTATTGCAAAAAAGATAAAGGAAACCACTAAGACATATATTGACTTGGCAGGAAAAATTAAAACAAATGAGGAATATGTATCAAAACGATTAGTTGCTCTTTATAAATTATACTGGTTTGGCAAGATAAACGTTCTCGCCTCGGCAGACTCAATATTCGAAATTTTTCAGCGTGAAAATGCTCTGGAAAGAATTCTTGCCCATGATGAGAACAAGCAGAAAAAACTAATTGAAAATAAGGCAAAAATTAAAAACCTGCTAAACATTATGAATAACAAAAAAAAGGAAAAGATCAATCTCGAACAGGAATTAATTAAGCAAATTAATATTATATCTCTTGAAAAAGAAAAACGCTTTAAGCTCCTTGCTGATATTCGAAATAAAAAATCCCTTGGAATAGCCGCCATTGAATCCTTAAAAAACAGTGCAAATGAGCTTGATCAAACTATGAAAGCCATAAGTATTGAATTTAACCGGTTGAAACAAATTGAAAAAATAAAAACAAAGGACTTTATCTCATTTAAAGGGTTGCTTAATATGCCTGTCAAAGGTAAAATTATTTCTTTTTTCGGTCCTTATAAAAATACAAAATTCAATGTAAAAAATTTCAGGAGCGGCATTGACATTAAAGCTGACAAAGGAGAGCCGATACATGCCATATGTGATGGGATGATAATTTATTCAAGCTGGTTTAAAGGTTACGGCAACATGATTGTCATAGCCCATGGAGAAAATTATTATTCTGTTTATGCACATATTGAAGAACTCTTTAAGACAAAAGGAGATAAAGTAGAAAAAGATGAAGTTATCGCCACGGTGGGAGATACAGCTTCAATGATCGGTTCCGGGCTTTATTTTGAATTGCGTCATCACGGAAAGCCTATGAACCCGCGTGAATGGCTGAATTTAGGTGGATAGGCTAAAGGTGGAAGACTGAAGGGAGCTTCAGTCTTCAGACTATACGCTATTAATTAAGGAGTAACTACATGACTATAAAGAAAAGACGATATATTAAATTCTGGTTCGTGCCATTCATTGTCTTTGTATTCTGGGTAGGCACCGGCTTTAACCATGATCTTTCAGCCAGTAACGAGGAAACTTACAAGGGCCTTAAATTATTTTCAGATGTAATTGAGCTGGTTGAAAAAAACTATGTTGACCAGGTTGAAACAAAAGAATTAATCGAAAAAGCTATTCAGGGTATGGTTTTCAGCCTTGATCCTCATTCTTCTTTACTTCCGCCTGAAGCCTTCGAAGAGTTGCAGATTGACACCCATGGTGAGTTCGGAGGGATAGGGATAGTAATAACCATGCGAAAGAAAGTCCTTACCGTCATTTCACCTATCGAAGGCACACCAGCATACAAAGCCGGTATTAAAGCCGGTGATATAATTATTAAAATCAACAAAAAATCAACCAAGGATATGATGCTCTGGGAAGCTGTAAAAATTATGAGAGGGCCCAAAGGAGCTGAAGTTGTTATAACTATAGTAAGAAAAGGACTATCAAAGCCTGTTGATTTTAAACTTATCAGGGATATTATTCCAATTGAAAGTGTAAAATCAATAGTTTTAAAACCAGGCTATGGATACATCAGGATCACCAATTTTCAGGACAACACAACAGAAGACCTTGAGTTGGCCTTAAAACAACTTGAATCAGGTGATATTCCTTTAAAAGGACTTGTTATTGATCTTCGGAACAATCCTGGCGGACTTCTTAATCAGGCTATTGAGGTATCAGACCTGTTCCTTCAACAGGGTGAAATTGTTTCAATTAAAGGTAGGCTAAAAACGCATACAAAAATTTTCAATGCACATAAAAACAAGATTAAACGTAATTATCCAATAGTAGTACTTATTAACGGAGGAAGCGCCAGTGCATCGGAAATAGTAGCCGGAGCCCTTCAGGACCATAAAAGAGCTTTGATCCTGGGTACTGCATCATTTGGAAAAGGCTCAGTCCAGACAGTAGAAACATTAAGAGATGGTTACGGCCTTAAATACACAATAGCCAGATATTACACACCCAACGGACGTTCTATACAGGCACAGGGCATTGTGCCTGATATTGAAGTCAAATATAAAATTATCAATGAAGAAAATGCTAACGAGGGCATGCTGAAAGAAAAAGACTTGAAAAATCATCTAAAAGCAGAACCGTTGGAAAAAGACAGCATAGAAACAGAATCCATAGAACAAAAGGATGAAAAAAAGCATCCCTCAATGCATCTTCTTGAAACAAAACACGGGCCACTTAAGCTCGAAAAACTTCAATCAGATAATCAGATTATGCGTGCACTTGAAATCCTTATGGGTTATGAAATTTTTAAAAGCATGTAAAAAAATGGTTCACGGTTGTCGGTTTACAGTTTTATGTTTTGATCAACCGTGAACCGCAACCCGTTACTAACATTTATATATGACTAAAAAATTGGGGAAGAAAAAAAAGACATCTAAGAAAAAGAGCGGAACTCAAAAGACACAACTTAAAAAAGCTGTTAGCGGCCTGTTATTTTTGATAGTTCTGGTTGTATTAGCCGGACTCTTTGCACATCATTTAATATTGCGCAGATCGTCGATACAATCCTTAAAACCTTCAGTAAAATCTTTGGCCGGCAAAAAGAAGGTTCATAAACTACCTGTTTACGAAATCTATCCTGAAAAGAAAATACATTATAAAAAACCAATAGCTAAACCAAAGCCGACATTAACGAAAAAATTGCCTAAGGTAGCAATTATTATTGATGATATAGGATATGATAGAAAAATAGCAGAAAAATTTTTAAACCTTGATGCTGTCCTCACTTTATCTTTACTGCCTCACAGCTTATTTCAAGACAAAATTGCCAGGAAAGCCCATGAAAAAGGTTTTGAAACTATGCTTCATCTTCCCATGGAACCACTTGAATATCCTTTGGTTGATCCTGGCCCAGGGACGCTTCTTACTTCAATGTCTCCCGATGAGCTTATAATACAGCTCAATAAAAATATAGATGCAATTCCCTTTATCAAAGGAGTCAACAACCACATGGGGTCAAAAATGACCACCAGCTCAACTCAAATCTATCAAATATTTTCTATCCTGAAAAAAAGAAACCTGTTTTTCATTGACAGCCGCACAACATCGAAAAGTCTCTGCAAACCATCGGCCCGCTTATTGCAGCTTTCATTCGCTCAACGAGATGTATTTATTGATCATATTCAGGAACCTGATTTTATCAGAAAACAAATAAATCTGCTTATCCGTATTGCCGGCAAGCACGGTGAAGCAATTGGCATAGCACATCCACATATAATCACATATAATATTCTTCGCGAATTACTTCCCGAACTGCAAAAAAAAGTTCAACTTGTCCCTGCATCAAAGATCGTGCATATTCCATCATAGGCTAAATAGGGATAATTTTTAACAAGTTGTTTATGAAAAATAAGGGTTAGTGAAGAACCAATCCTGAGGGAAGAATTTCACCGAAAATAGCATCTTCTTCACTTTTAGCTATTGGGACTACATCTTCCAAATATTTTATATAAGGGGATAAAAAATCATCTTGATTCATCCAGTCTATGATGATGTCTATAATTGATGAATCAAGATCTCTCATTCGATCACCGGTTTTGCGGGCAAGCTGAGCAATTGCCATCCCAACCGGTTTTGGATTGCGCCACGTCTTAGACAGTATTTCTTCAATCCAGGAAGATATTTCTTCAGGGGGCATTACCCTGTCAACAGGGCCATAAAAAAGTTCACGAGCGCCTATTCGCGAAAGAGACCATAAATACTGGGGGTTGCATTTTTTGGGTTTAATCTCTGAAAGAAGCATACGCCCCCATTGAATCTTGTCTTTTACCAGGAGCCTTTCCATATTCGCAACCGCCATCCAGATTTCCAGACGCTCCTGATGCGGTATCCTGCTCTTTGTTCCCTTTTTAGGCATTATAATAGGAGCAAGTTCCTGAATAAACTGTCTTTGCTGCCCTGCGCTAAGCCCCCCTGCCACTCTTCTCCACAATATCCACCATTCAGAACATACCTGTGCATTTTTTGAATGAATAGCGCCATGCTTATGAATCTTCCATAAACTCTTTACTCGATACTCATCAAAACCATCTCCAAATCCCGGCCTCATACAAAATCCGGTCAGATTAAGCCACCTGCTTTCATGTTCAGGCCCGAAAGCGCGAGTTTCAACAAGTTTAATCAGCTCGTCGGAAATTCTCCGAATAAATCCAAGCGGCCATCTTTCCCTAGATCTTCCGACTTTTTTTGTTATAACTTTACCTAAAGTTTTAAGCTCACTGCTATCTGTCCTGTCTGAAAAAATACTTTCAAGATATGAACGAACTTCATCCACAACAGAGTCTTCAAATATTTCTTTGTCAGTGATATCTACAGGTGTTAATGCATCCCGCAATTGAAACTGCAGTTTCCAGCGATGATTGCTTATTAGAGAACAACACCAGATAGCAAGTGTGCCCATTTCAGTATAATCTGATTCAATTCGAACGGGAATTCTTATTTTAACACCCTTTTTTCCATACTGAACAACTGTTTGTATGGGCGGAAGTGAAGTCAGTGAATCGTCTATTTCAACAAGATCGCCGCATCTGTCTCCTGAACGAAAGCTTGAGCTGTAAATATCAAAACTGACCGGCTGATTTGCAAGAACCTCAAATTTTTTATCCTTCAGTTCAATAGTTGTACCCTCCTCAAGACCGCGCTCTACCACACAGATGGCAAGTCTTTGGTCTTTCTTTTTTCGCAAATCCTCAATAGTTTCGGACTTCGTTTTTACAACACCGAGATAATAAGCCCTTGCGCTTCCACTTCCAACCCGAACTCCCTTTCCAGTTTTAACAAGTCCATAGTATGATGCACCAAGCGCAACAGAAAGATCATGATCTGTATTCTCCAATACTTTAGGAAGATCATAATTTTTCTCAGCAAACCAGTAACGTATGGCTGCTCTTATTCTTTCTTGAATAACAGCAGGTTTTAATGTTCCGCCATTAAAGAGGATAAGATCAGGAGCATGATCTTTTCTGTTTAATACTTTTATAACATCCTTTTTATGTTTATCCAGGAAATAACCCAGATGCCTTGTTATGGCCGGCTCCTGTTCATATGGAAGACCGAATTCAGTTATTCCTTTCCGAATATTTATTTTCTTTATGTCTTTTGGATCAGCAAGCGGGAAAAAACCTTCCAACACTGTTTTTTCAATCTCTTTACGACCGAGTTCTGCTGAAACCGTTCCCGCAATAAGCTTGCTGCCCTCCCCCATTAATGTAATTTTTTCTGATTCCGCATTTTTGTTTAAAATATTTTCCTTGGCCTTTCTGCACTGATGGCATAGAGTCCTCCACCTGTCCCCGCTTAACGATATCCTTTTTTTGGACAAACGCCGTTCTATATTGCTTGCAAGTGCAAGATCAATATTGTCACCTCCGAGGATTAAATGATCTCCAACCGCTATCCTCTCGAACCTGGGGCTTCCCTCAATATCTCTCAAAGTTATCAGTGTAAAATCAGTAGTCCCGCCCCCAACATCGCAAACAAGAATAAGCTCATTCGGATTTACAAATTTATTCCAATTATACTCATGACGAATCAACCAGCTATAAAAAGCTGCAAGAGGCTCTTCCAGTAAAATTACATTGCTTAAACCCGCCATTGATGCAGCTTCAACTGTAAGATCACGCGCAACTTCATCAAAAGAGGCAGGCACAGTTATAATTATCATCTGGTTTTCAAGATATAGATCCTCATCATCGCCTTTTGAGCTGTTCCACGCTTTTTTTATATGTTTCAGGTATGATGCGGTAGCCTCAAGAGGAGAAATTTTAAATACCTCATTTCCCGCTCCCCATGGAAGAATCCGGGCTTTTCTATCCACATTACTGTGGCAAAGCCAGCTTTTTGCAGATGATACAAGCTTGCCAGGTACTTTTGCCCCATGATCTCTTGCAAAAGCTCCGACAAAGTTTTTTCCATCGCTTATCCATGGAAGTGATACAGCCTCATGTGAAATATCATACTTTCCAGGGAGATAGAGAAATGATGGTAAAACCGGAAGTCTGGAAATTTCTCCGAAACCTGTAAGCTGAGGAACTTTAAATATTTTTATTTTATACTTCTTTTTTGAATCCGCCTGAAGATCCACATATGATACAGCAGAATTGGTGGTCCCTAAATCAATACCTATTATGAAATGTCTCTCAAGAAGATCCAAAATTTTCTTTCTCCCTGACGTTGAACTCCAGTTTCCATTTGCGGTCATCCTCTCTGGCAACACACCATAATTCAAGAGTTCCGACTTCTGTTATATCTATTTCGAGGTTCACGGGAATAACATCGCCATAATCTCCATCCAGCGTGGTCTCAATTGTTGCTATCTCATTAATTTCGTTAATCTCATCTTCCCAGTCATCAACCACCGTACCTAATGAGTCTTCAGTTCTTAATGATGATCCTAAAAAATCAAATTTTACAGGTTCACCGACCACAATAATAAATTCCTGATTTTCAAGTTTTGCTTTGGTTCCTTCTTCCATACCAAAAGGTGCAACACAAAGAGCTCTTGTTGGAGCGGGCATGCCTGGTACTGCCGGCATTGATGCAACTATGCCGATGTAGTATGATTTACCAAGACCGCTGCGAATGCGGATACCTTCTCCACGCCTTGCCAGACCATAACAAACTGCTCCTCTTGCAACAGACAAATCAAAGTCTTTTGTATCAATCTCCTTTATAGATGTCGATCTTTCCTGTCCTGTCCATGATGATAATATTGCCTTTATGCGTTGTCTTACAGGATCAGCTTTCATAACGCCGCCGTTAAAAAGGATAGCATTCGGCAACCTGTTACTTTCACCATCAATTTTATGCCTGCCAAGAAAAGATGCGAGGTGGTGCGTGATTGCCGGGTCTGCTTCATACGAAAGACCGATCTCCTTTAGACCTGTCTTTTGATTTGTTATGGGCTTGGCAGTTATCTCACAGTTTGGAAAAAAACCATCCAGAATAAGCTGCTGCACATCATTCATTGAAAGTTCTGTTTTGATTGTACCACCTATCAAACTGCTTCCCCTGCCCAATATTGTAACAGGATAGTTCTTTTTTTCAGGATCAGACAATACATTTTCCTTTGCTTTGCGGCAACTGTGCCAAAGACCACGCATCTGCCATGAATCGAGTTTAGTGCCTTTTGCAGCCATACGTCTTGAAACAGAATAGGCAAGGGATAAATCCATGTTATCACCTCCGACAAGAAGATGATCGCCCACAGCTACCCTTTCCAGTAAAAGCTCACCATCATTATCAGAAACATTGATCAGGCTGAAATCGCTTGTGCCTCCACCAATGTCGCACACAAGGACAAGGTCGCCTTTTTTAATACTATCTCTCCATTGAATACCTGAAGATTCGATCCATGCATAAAATACAGCCTGAGGTTCTTCAAGCAAAGTTACTCTCGGAAGGCCTGCAAGACTTGCCGATTTTACAGTAAGTTCTCTTGCAACAGCATCAAATGAGGCAGGAACAGTCAAAAAAATTTCCTGGTTTTGAATTAATAATTTTTCATCATCCTTAGCTATTATGTTATTCCACGCATCGCTAATATGCCGCAATATGGCTGCCGAAGCCTCAACCGGCGAAAGTTTTGGCTGTTTGTTCTCACCTCCCCATGGAAGAACCGGCTTATTTCTGTCAATTATTGTGTTGCAAAGCCAGGATTTGGACGAAGAAATCAGGCGGCCCGGGATTTCCGCGCCTCTATCTCTGGCATGCTCGCCAACAACATAATGAGTTTCATTATCCCATGGCAGATTAAGCGCCTCATCCATAACATCGTTTTTTTCGTTCATAAGAATAAAAGAAGGCAGAATTTCTCGTTGCTCTACTGTTCCAGGACCGACCAACTGGGGTATCCTAAGCATCTTTATATTGGGAGTTTCACCCTTTATGATATTAGCTTCAGTATATGCTGCAACGCTATTGGTCGTACCTAAATCTATCCCAATTATATAAACCGGTTCAGACAATATAAAACTCCTTTTGTAACTACTCAGGTTTACGGTTCACGGTTGGCTACTCGACTATTTACGCCTAAGCTGTTATACAATTTCAATTTCTGCGGGAGCAATTATATCAGGCTCATGGCTGCTCGACAGCGTGGGCATTTCTAATCTTTTAGCTTTCCAGCCTCTGTGGCGAACTATGCCTTTAAAAGGCGGCTCACCTGTTACATTGCCTATCAACTTTATGGCACCTGGATCAAAATCCTGCTGAATTGTTATCTGATCGCCTTCTTTTTCGTCGATAACACTTTCGGGTGATATGGCTCTATCAACAACTTTTTTACAGTTTTCATGGATACTTCGAACAGCAGCGCCTATCTGTGAATCTTCATAAAGATTAAGATCCTCGAAGAAGAAATCCATTAAACGCCCTTCTCGTTGAAACACGGAAAACAAATGTAAAAACAACCGCCTGTCATTATACTTCTTTTCTTTATTATCCAAAGATACTTTTACTTTTATATCATCTTTTTTATGTATGATTTCTTTGTCAGATATTTTTAACAAATTTACAAATACAAATCTAATGCAAACCCAGAGCAGGATACCAATCAAACCGAATATTCCTGCTGACATCGGCACATAATATAATCTAAACTTTTCTTGCAGCATTACAACCAGATCAATTAAATTTTTATGCCCGGATAAAACCACTTCGGCATTTGATATAATATAAAAGGTCGAATTGACCAGCAGGCACATAAAAGCCATAAAAAACATTATTATTACAAATGAACGAAAAGAATACGCTTTTATTATATCCATATTTTTTATCTCCTTCTGTGGTACTGTAACAAAAAACGACTTATCAATCATATCCAAATGTTACTGATTTAGTTATTTAAAAGTTTGATACCACATTTATTCAAATTGTTCACCCTGTTTGTTGCGGATTATACGTGCATAAGAAAAAAAGGTTCATCCGACTAAAAGGTATTTGCAAATTTCTTCAGTATCGTAATGCTGGTACTTCTGGCTTTTTTGATCCATTCGTCCAGTATTTCTTTTGCATCCACTTTACAGACCTGAAGCCATACTCGTTTTAAATCTTCCTTCAGGCAAATTTTCAAGCACAGCGGCAATAAAGGCTGGTGACATGTCAATTGCAACCGCCTTCTGACCCCCAGATGTTTAGCAACATCCAGAATGGTCATATGTCGGGATAACGCCAAAGCTATACCGTTCAAATGCATTTGTGTAACTTCTGCACCGCTGGGCACCGGAACAACCTGAAAAAACATGACTTAAAAATATAAGATTGATTAATTCGTAAACTCACGATAGAATTAAGTTTATTGGGAGATCAAAATGGCTAACTTTATTCCTTTGGTTAATTTGCAAAGCAATGTAATAGGCTCTTTTTTATTAGTGATAATTCGGAATTAAATCCTTTCATAAATCTGGATATTCGATATAAGCTCTTTGTGGGAAAAATAATGTCCTGAAATTGGCAAGGAACGAGAACGAAATAACTTCTCTGACTGACCCATCAGACACAACGTCTAAATAGAATTTTGAATAAAAACTCTGTCTCTCAAAAGAGACTAACAAATAAAACCAAATTTTTTAGATGAGTTGGGGAAATTATTTCGTCCCCGTTCCCAAGCATTTGATCTTTACGGAGAAGTTAAGGGGTAAGCCTGCCCAAAAAAAGAGCCCTAAAATCAATATGTTGGATATTTTTCTCATCTCTCAGGTTTTCCTTGTTATATATTGTATTCATGAGTTAAGTAATCACAAGATATAGTATTGTTAACAGCGTGAAACCTTATATCGAATATCCAGTTCATAAATGAAAATATTTGTCTTGTACTTTTTTATATCGTATGAAATTTTCTTATTATGTTGACCGCGAAATTCTGTTGCTTTTATGTTGGCAACTGATTGCTCGGGAAAACCTATCCGCACAGGTCGAAAAATTTGGATGGATATGGGGTTTGTTATAGGCTAACGGAGTTTACTTTTTTTACATATGGGTACCAATAATCAATGAATCTGGTTTACAGTTTTATGTTTTGATCAACGGTCAACTGTAAACGATTACGATTTTGGTACGCCTGGCAGGATTCGAACCTGCGACCTACGGATTAGAAGTCCGTTGCTCTATCCAACTGAGCTACAGGCGCACATAAATTATTATAAATAAAAATATCACATGTTTTATTGTATGTCCATAAAAAATAAGGCTTAAATAATAGAGTTGTCGAGTAGTCAACCACTCGACAACTCAACCAATATCAAAATGAAGATAAAAAACCATTCAATAAAAAAAGATAAAAAAAGTATTACCGGCAAAAAGAGAGATGATAATACTTCCGCAAGCCAATTTTCTGAAAATGCTCTTGTTAAATTTGACCCCCTTCAGAGATATTTGCAGGAAATCAGTAGATATAAACTTCTTACAAGAGAAGAAGAAAGGGCTCTTGCTATAAGAGTACGCGAGCATGGTGATAAAGAAGCAGCATATATTCTAGCCACTTCCAACCTCAGGCTTGTAGTAAAGATAGCACTGGAATTTCAGAGACTTTGGATGCAGAATCTTTTAGACCTGATTCAGGAAGGAAATATCGGGCTTATGCAGGCTGTCAGAAAGTTCGACCCTTATAAGAACGTTAAGTTTTCATATTATTCTTCATTCTGGATAAAGGCATATATTCTTAAATTTATAATGGACAACTGGCGCCTTGTAAAAATCGGTACGACACAGGGACAAAGAAAACTTTTTTTTAAATTAAAAAAGGAAAAACAGAGACTTGTAGATGAGGGGTTTGATCCAAAGCCTAAGCTCCTTTCGCAAACGTTGGGCGTTTCCGAACGAGAAATTGTGGACATGGAACTGAGGCTGAATGGTTGGGATGTATCTTTAGACGCGCCCTTAAAAGATGATTCAGATACCGAGAGGATTGAGTTTTTAAGTGCTGCGGATGAATCTACAGAGGAAAAAGTGGCAAAAAAGGAAATTGAGGAACTTCTTCATAATAAGATTAAAATGTTCAAAAAGAAAATGAATAAAAGAGAACTCGAAATATTTAATGTGCGCATTTTTTCTGATAATCCAGCCACATTACAGGAGATCGGCGACCGCTATGGAATATCAAGAGAGAGAGTCCGACAAATTGAGAAAAATCTAATAAAGAAGTTAAGAGAATTTTTTAAAAGCGAACTATCTGATTTTGATTCTTATGCTTTTAAAGATGAAGAGTAAGGGAATATTATAAATGAAGTCGCAGGTATTAAGACTATCTATTTTAGTTGTAGCCTTCTTGTTTTATCCGGGGTGTACTTTAATTAAGTCGATGGCCCCGAACTATGAACTGCCGGTTAAAAAAACTGAAAATCGTTATTATAACTATATTGAAGCTCATCTGCACATAAAGAAAAATAATTTAGATAAAGCTATCTACCACCTGAATAAAACGATTGAAGACGATCCCGAAAATTTATATTTACAGAAAGAACTTGCAATTTTTTACCTTATGCAAAAAAACAACTTAAAGGCACTAAATATCGTAAAAAATATTCTATCTAAGAATCCAAAAGATATAGAAGCTCTTATTATGTACGGTAGAATTAAACAGAGCCTCAAACAGATTGATGATGCTAAAGAAGCATATGAAAAGGTCATTGCCAATGATCCAGCTCAAGAAAAAATATATTTGATTCTCGGTGCTATTTATATGGAAGAAGGCAAGTTGGACAAAGCCTTAAAAATATATAAACAGTTAGTTGATAAATATCCTGAATTTTATGCAGGGTATTTTTTTATTGGAAAGATTTATGCGGAACAGGGAAAAAGAGTTGATGCTGAAAAAGAATTTCTAAAAGCATTAGATTTGGAGCCAGATCTTGAGGAAGCCAGATTTGAGTTGATTAAACTTTATAAAAGTCTATGTGAAGAACAAAAGACTATTGGAATATACAAAGAGATTCTGAAAAGAAATTCAAATAACATCAGAGCTGCCCTTGAGCTTGGTCTTCTTTATTATAAGAATGGAATGATTAAAAATTCAGACAATCTGTTTAATGACCTGGCTGCAAAAAGTTTGTCTGATTCTGAAGTTATAAAAAAAGTCGCTCAGATATATTTGGATAAAAAGAAATATAATGATGCTATTATTATCCTGGAAGGAATGTTAAAGAGCTTGCCTTACAGTTCAGATATTCATTATGGCGCAGGCATAGCATATAAAGCAATTAATGATAAAGAAATAGCAATAGCCCACTTTAAACAGGTGTCGCGGGATTCAAAATTTTATCAAAATGCGGTAATCAGGATTTCTTTTCTATATCGGGAGCTGGGAAAAATAAGGGAAGCCATTAATTTTTTAGAAAATTTAATAAAAAATGTTCCTGAAAAACCAGAACTAATGCTTTATCTTGCTTCATTTTATGAAGAGAATAAAGAGTTCTATAAAGCTGAAAAAGTGCTTAAAAAAGCAATCAAAATTGATCCAAAGAATATTGAACTCCATTTCCGCCTCGGAGTTGTTTATGACAAGTGGGATAAAAAAGAGGCCGCAATAGAATCAATGAATACAGTTACAAGCCTTGATCCATATAATGCAAATGCTTTGAATTATGTGGGTTATATCTACGCAGAGCTTGGGATAAATCTTGATGAAGCCGAACGTCTTATAAAAGAAGCATTAAAGCACAACCCTGATGATGGTTATATCACTGACAGCCTGGGATGGGTATATTATAAAAAAGGACGTTACAAAGATGCGCTTAAGCTTCTAAAAAATGCGGTAGATTTGGTTCCTGATGATCCAACTATTTTGGAACATCTGGGCGATGTTTATTTAAAAATGACTAATAAAAAAGAAGCTCTTATGTTTTATGAACGTTCTCTGTTGAAAAGAGAAAAGGATAAGGCGGATATCAAGAAAAAGATTCAGGAACTGAAGTGAAACAGGTAATCATCCTATTTGTAGCTGTTTTTTTTTCTGCATGTTCTTCTTTTACGGGAAGAATTGTTGAGGAGTCCCCTGAATTATTAGATATAGCCGCTATAACTGAAGTTAATAATCTTCTTTTAACTATTAGGCTTAAAAACAAAAATCTTAAAACATTTAAAGGTATTGGCAAAATAACATTTTGGGAAGAAGATAAGAAAAGTATTACTTCAGGCATTGCATGGGTTGGGTCTGACCCTGACATAATACGAATAGCCATTTTGAACATTTCAGGCCAACCTTTATTAAGCCTCGCAAATGACGGGCAATGGTTTTATTTTTTATCCCATAGTGATAATAGTTTTTACAAGAAACGCTCTTCATATTCTAACCTGAAAAAAGCAATTCAAATACCTATAAAACCTGTTGAAATAGTATCATTACTCGCCGGCCGTATTCCGCTTTATGAATATCATACTGCTGATATTATTAGAAATAAAAAGCAAGGATATGTAATTGTTTTAAAAAAAAGAAGTGGAAATGTAATTCAAAAAATTTATCTTAATGAAGATAAAAAAGATGTCAAAAAACTTGAGCTGTTTGATGCAAATGAAAAATTATTATATTTTGTACTAATTGATAGCCTGCAGAAGATAAATACATATCATGTTCCTTTGAAGCTAAGTGTATCAAGCGATAATGGCAATGGATTCAAGATTGATGTTCACAAATACTGGACAAACGTTTCTGTTAATCCATCAATGTTTGTTTTTACACCGCGATAAGGAGTTCTATAAAAGATGTTGAAAATCACTCCATTTTTTCTCAATAAATTCAAAGGGTTGGCCCTAAAAAGTATCTATGCCCTAATTCATTGATCTTATTAAGAAAAACAATAGTCTTTGCAACATCCTTCTGTAACCGTTTGCGGTTGTCAGTTATACAGTGCACGGTTGATAAAGACAGAAACTAGATGCAAAAGAATTAATTCAAGAATTGAAATCAATATCCAAAATGCTTTAGTCGTTGCATAGTTCATTGGAAAAACTGTAAACTGTGAATCGACAACTACGAACTATGACTGATTCAAAAAAAGCTATTGCCATAGAGGCACATCTTAGAGATTGCAGAAATGTAATTACGTTGGGAGTCCGACCAAATTTTTCTGACTACAGCCCTCAAGAGGCGGATTTAATTAGAAGCGCAAAAAAAATATATTACCCGACAACTTTCTATGCAGATCTGTTTGATGCAATGGGAAAAAGCACTTTCCCAAGTTATCACACATACAAGTGTGTTCAGGACAAAATCAAACAGACAGCGCTGTTTGATCTGCTGAAGATATCTCATCCCAGAACGCGGGTATTTTACGGAAAGCGTCAGAAACCCGCTATTACAGAATATTTTAAATTCCCTTTTATTGGCAAAGTACCAAGAGGATCCGCCATGGGGAGAGGGGTTTTCCTTATAAAAAATGAAGATGACCTTTTTGCCTACCTGAATATTGCTACTCCCGCTTACATTCAGGAATACATACCATCAGACCGCGATATAAGGGTGGTTGTTATTGGAAATAGAATAGTTCATGCTTACTGGCGGATAGCTCCTCCTGGTGATTTCAGAAGTAATGTCTCAGTCGGAGGGACTATTAGTTTAGACCCTGTTCCAGAGGAAGCCCTTGATCTTGCACTTCATACCGCACAGAGCTGCAAATGGAATGATGTAGGCATTGATATCTGCATGTATAAAGACAAATATTATATTCTTGAAGCAAATATGAAATATGGGAAGGAAGGCTTCCGAAGGGCAGGAATAGATTATATTAAACTCATGGAAGATATGATTGAAAATGAGGAGCTGCAATAAAAATGCTTCTGGATAATATAAAATTGGCTTTAAATCAGCGTGAAGCTGAGTCATTATCTCCTTTAGCTGTTTTAAACTCCAAAGGCTTCCGTCGTTCACATGAAGAAAAGCTTAAACATGGATATCGTCAGGCCTTTTCTCTGGATGTCGATAGAATTCTTCACGCTCTTGCATATACAAGGTATATTGATAAAACCCAGGTATTTTATCTTATTGAGAACGACCACATAACTCACAGGGTGCTGCATGTTCAGATAGTATCCAAGATAGCCAGAACAATAGGTCGTTTTCTTGGATTAAATGAGGATCTTATTGAGGCGATATCTCTTGGACATGATATTGGGCATACTCCTTTCGGGCATGATGGTGAAAGGTTTTTGTCTGAGATATGCAAATCTTGCGGCATTGGATATTTTTTACACAGCGTTCAGGGTGTGCAGTTTTTAGACAGGGTAGAACGAAAAGGAAAAGGATGGAATCTATGTCTTCAGACTCTGGATGGAATACTTTGTCATGATGGAGAGATACATAATGAAATGCTTAAACCGGAGCGAAATAAAACCTTTATAAAACTAGATGAAGAGATTGCAGCAAAAAAAACTGCGCCGGATATGCAACTGATTCCCATGACTCTTGAAGGCTGTGTTGTACGCATGGCAGATACTATCAGCTACATTGGAAGGGACCTGGAAGACGCCATAAGATTGAAAATAATTAAACGTTTCGATATCCCGGAGGATATTGTAAAAAGCCTGGGAAATACGAACGGAACAATTGTCTATAATCTCGTTACGGATATTATAGAAAACAGCTTTCAAAAATCATATATAGCATTTAGTCCCGAAATATCTGGTTCTTTAAAAAAATTAAAAGCTTTTAATCTCAAATATATCTACATGAATTCAAAAATCAAGACCAACCTGGACAGAATAAAAAAACTTTTTGAAATGCTTTTTGAAAAATATCTAAATGATATTGAAAATAAGAATCATTCTTCAGTGATTTTCACAAGATTTTTGAAAGATATATCATATGATTATATTGAAAATCACAACAAGGAAGAAATTGTAAGAGACTTTATTGCCGGTATGACGGATAAGTATTTCTTGAGACAGTGCCCAATTGAAATGAGGCCTAAAATTCAAATAAAGTAATCGACCTTCCGAATTGATAAATCCGAACCGAGCATGGAGAGTATGTTATTTGGTCATGGTCCCTCAGAATCATCAAATCCGCTAAATATTAAAACAGGAGTGCATAAGTATTGCCCTCTTAATTCCTCAACCTCAACTAAATCCTTCTGCCTGGCCAACGGATACACCTGTTGCTTAGCATATTCACCTACCTGGCCATCAAATATCCTGTACCGGCACTTTGGACAAAACACGATGTGATACTTGCATTCCCATATCGAATGTGATAACTTTTTTAAATCTATTACATAATGTACCTCCCGACTTTTCAGATGTACCTTCCAGGGAGGTGCATTATACCTAATCAATCACTAATAAACTGGCAGAACCTATTCAGGGTACCACTACCTGAGGTAGTGGTTTAAGCCGATTAAATGAAAAAAATGGAATTTGAACCTGTAATAGGGCTTGAAGTTCATGCCCAGCTAAAGACAAAAACGAAAATTTTCTGCAATTGTTCAACATCATTCGGAGCGCCTCCCAATACTCATGCATGCCCTGTTTGTCTGGGCATGCCTGGTATGCTTCCGGTGCTTAATAAAAAGGTTGTTGAATACACGATTAGAATGGCTCTGGCAACAAACTGTAAAATTGAGCATAAAAGCAGATTTGCACGCAAAAACTATTTCTATCCCGACCTCCCAAAGGGCTACCAGATTTCTCAGTACGAACTTCCTATTGCTCAGTTTGGATATATAGATATTGAATTGGACGACTATAGTAAAAGAATAGGTATTACAAGAATACATATGGAAGAAGATGCTGGCAAGTTAAGCCATGATCCCGACAGACCGATTAGTTTTGTCGATTTTAACAGAACAGGTATACCCCTTATGGAAATCGTAAGCGAGCCGGATATCAGGTCACCGGAAGAAGCAGGAAGTTATCTGAGACAGCTAAGGTCGATTGTACGTTACCTTGGCATATGTGACGGCAACATGGAGGAAGGTAGTTTCAGGTGTGATGCAAACGTGTCAATCAGGGCTGTCGGTTCTGAGCAATTCGGAACCCGTGCAGAGCTTAAAAATTTGAACTCATTTAAGCATGTTGAGAAGGCACTGCATTATGAAATTAACAGACAAAAGGAAATTATTTTTGACGGCGGCAAGGTAATACAGGAAACAAGACTATGGGACCCTGTTGCAAACAGATCCGCATCAATGCGCAGCAAAGAGGAGGCTCATGACTACCGGTATTTTCCGGATCCCGATCTTTTGCCTTTGATTATAGATGAAGACTGGATAGATGCTGTCAGGGGAATTCTGCCTGAACTTCCGGCTGAAAAAAAGAGACGCTTTATAACAGAATACGGTCTTCCTTCATACGATGCCGATGTCCTGACGGCAAGCCTGGCAACAGCAAACTATTTTGAGGATTGTTTAAAAATATTCCCCGAATCCAAAACCGTCAGCAATTGGATTATGGGATCTTTAATGGGCCTTTTAAATGCTGAAGGAAAGACCATAGAGCAGTCGCCCGTATCATCTCAAAACCTGGCGCAACTGCTCGGGCTTATCAAGGAAGGTATTATAAGCGGAAAGATTGCGAAAGTTGTTTTTGAAGACATGGCAAAAACAGGAAAGTCGCCCGATAAAATTGTAAAAGAAAAAGGCCTTGTCCAGGTTACTGATGTTTCAGCAATAGAAAAAATAATATTAAAGGTTCTTGAAGATAATACCAAAGAGGTTGATGATTACAGGAATGGAAAAACCAGACTTTTGGGTTTTTTTGTGGGGCAGGTAATGAAGGAGACTAAAGGAAAGGCAAATCCAAAGATAGTTAACGAGGTTTTGAGGGAAAAGCTTGATAAATGAATATATTTAAAAATAAATATGTAAGGACTCTCTGTATTCTTATAATTTTAATAATAGGTCTAAATTTAAATTCAGCATTTGCGAAACAGTTCCGTGTTGCAATTATACCGTTTAAAATAAATGCCGAAAAGGATATGACATTTTTAAAAGATGGCGTGTTTGATATGCTTTCTTCCAGACTTTTCTCTGGAGAAAAGGTGGAGATTGTCGGCAGGCAAGAGACTGAAAAGATCGTGAAAAGTATTGAAGGTATTTTAACTGAAGGGAAAGCCAGGAAAATTGGAGCCAAACTTGAAGCAAATTATGTTCTTTTTGGCAGCCTGACAATTTTTGGAGACAGTGTTAGCATTGATGCAAAAATAGTAGATGTTACAGGGGATAAAGAAGCCCTTGCTTTTTTTAACCAGACCCGGGGTATTGGTGAGGTTATTCTGGAAATAAATACTTTTGCTGAGGATATAAATGAAAAGGTATTTGGTCAGGTTATGTCGTCAAAAAAATTACCGGCAAAGCAACAACTTCAGCCGGTGCAAACAGATAACATATATGCTCATCCGGAAAAGCTCGTAGAGGATTTTGAAGATACAGGCAAAAAAAGTGATCTAAATCCAGCAGTTATAGTGAATAGCCCTCAAAAATCTTCGAGGGAATTCTGGAAGAGCAGAAATTTCAGGGAACTTATAAATGGTATTGCATTAGGTGATGTTGACTGCGACGGGAAGGTTGAGACAGTAATCATAACTCCTGATTCAGTACATATTTATCGGTTTGAAAACAATCAATTATCAAAAATAATGAAGATAGATGAAGACAAGTATAAAATTTTTATCGGAGTTGATGTCGCAGATATTAATAACAACGGTTATCCTGAAATATTTATAACAAGCCTTAATCCACAAAGAAATGTTATTAATTCAATTGTGTTTGAATATGATGGTAAAAATTATAATAAAATTGTAGATAGTTGCGCCTGGTATTACAGGGTGGCTGAAATACCAGGAAATGGAATCGTCCTGTTTGGTCAGAAGCAAAAAACAGGCGGACCTGATACTTTTTCCAGCGAAATATTTGAAATGGCCTGGAACAATACCGAATATGTTCCGGATAGAAAAGTTCTTCCATCAAACCGCGCAAATTTAATGGGCTTTTGTCTTGGTGATGTTATGAACGATGGTAGAGAAACTGTTGTCGCTTATGACAAGTCTGATTATATAAGAATTATCAATCAATCAGGCAGGGTCTTATGGACAGGAGATGCTCATTATGGAGGCAGCACGCATTATTTTGAAATGCCTGCTTTTGAGCCAGGCTCCGATAATCGCCAATATTATCCAATGAAGATAATTATAACAGACATTGACTCTGACGGGAAATATGAAGTTATTGCTGTCAAAAATCATGAATTAACAGGAAGGCTCTTAAAACAGTTAAGGAAATTCAAAGAAGCTCAGATAGAGTCGCTTTCATGGAACGGCTTGGGGCTCGCAACTAACTGGAAAACAGCAAAAATCTCCGGCTATATACGTGACTTTGCTATTGGAGATTTTGACAATGACGGAGAAAATGAAATAACAGCAGCAGTTGTAAGTAAAGAAGGTTCTATTATAGGAACACGTCCGAAAAGTTCAGTTATTTCTTATGACCTGAAAAAGGCGGCCCCAAACTAAATTTTAGCTTGATGCATGTGGGGTTTCCCTACAAAAGAGTATGGGTCCTCTCCAGAGACAAACGCACGGAGCGTTTCATATAGCTATCGGGTCGTAGCTGGATAATGAATATTCACCCAAACTTCCTTTGAAAACAGAGGCTGTTTCAAAATGTTTAATTTTATCCAAGATCAAAAGGTTAACTTTTTCTTCTTAATCTATCCGAGACTTCCCTTGTCAACCTGAGGACTTTTGTTGCATTTTCCAGGCTTAAGGAACCTGTACCGCAGCTTGGAGTTATTAAAGACTGAGCCAGAATTTTAGATCTGACAAATCCAAGAGCTTCTAAATCCCGCACTTTATCTTCCCATTTTATCACCAGCGAATCGACTGTCTCTTTTTCAATATCCTCTGCTTTTGAGGTGGGTACTATGCCCCATGCAAGAATGCGTCCTGATTCCACAAATTTTCTAATATGATCAGCGTAGAGAATAAATCTGTCAAAAAAAGAATATGCATCAAAGCTGACTATATCTGCCGATGACCCAAGTACCAGCGACCAGTCAGCATTGGCGCAAACGTGTATCCCTGCAATACCGCCTTCTGAATGAACGGCTTCTATAACTTCTTCAAAACATTTTTCTACCTCATCGCTTGATATACTTATAAACGCAGATGAGCCGAAGCCGGCAAGCGCTGGTTCATCAAAAAAAATAATTACAGGAACTCCAAATTTTGAAAGTTCTCTGACCTGCCATCTGGCTTTGAGAGCCAAAAGTTTTACAGCCGCATCTCTTATCTGTTCGTCATAAAATATCGCCTTTCCATCCTGGTCATTCATGCCTGTGCAAAAAGTTACAGGGCCTGTTATCTGGCCCTTAACTGCAACCGGTGGAACGGAGACCGCCTTTAATTGCTTTGTAAACTCAAAAAAACCACCTGCAGTATCCTTTGTTAAGACAAATCTTGATCCAGAAAGATCGCCCCCACCTTCAAGTACAGCTATGTAGTCCTCATAGAATTTAAGAAGAGCTTCACCAAAACTACTTACGCTGGTATCTATATAAGCTCTTTCTTTTTCAACAACAAGGCCAGGCAAACCTGGAAAGAACTGCGCAATCATTCCTTCTTCTTTATAAACCGGAAGCTGAACCCATAAGGGAATTTCAGGAGTATACCTGAAGACAAGTTTTACAGCTTCTGCATGATTATACATCGGAAGGCTTCCTATTAAAGCAGGAAGACCGTTTGCCTGAAAGTTTTCAATCACAATTCATGCTCCTTTCATACCGTAAATATTAACAATAACTATCATGAGACGTAAATATTCGGACAACCCCTTCGCTAATCATTTTTTCAGCAAAGCTCCAACCTATCTTTTTGGATAAAAAATAAATCATGTAATTACAGCATGTTGCTTTTTTAAAATCTTTGTTATGGCACTACTTTTGTTTATTTTTTTGATGCTTCATTGCTTGAAACCGACCATTTTTTCTCCATTGAGGTTTTTTAAAACCAGCGTGCTTTCGACTACCATCCATATTTCAAGGAAAAAAACCGCCAGCCCGATGCATAACAGCAGCCAGTTTGAAGTAATAAAGAATTTATTAAGGTTGATCAGCATAGCCCATCCGGTTATAGCTATCATAAATACCATGGGAATCATGGTATATATGATTTGAACCTTTTTACGTGCAAGATACACAGTGATTACAAGAAGGGCCAAACCTGCAAGCAGTTGATTAATTGATCCAAAAAGCGGCCATAGAATAAGGGCTCCCTTGCCGCTGCCGTTATAGAATGCGAGAGCAAGCGCAGTTCCAACCGCTATAATAGTGGCCGGATGTTTTCTTGCAAAAACCGGTATTTTCCAAGCCGTGCTTAATTCAGAAATTATGTAGCGCTGTAATCTGGTAGCGGTATCAAGGGTAGTTGCGGCAAAAGAAACCACGAACACACCCATTATTGTAATTGTTAAATCGTATGGAATGCCGATTTTTTCTATCATATTAGCTGAACCGGTCACAAATGCACCTATCTTTGATCCAAGTCCGGATGCTGAAGCCCAACTTGAGTAATGATGAGCAAAGGCTGCGGCTCCGACAAATGTTTCTCCTTCCTTGCTAAAGCCCATGGCTAATCCAGCTCCACATGAGATTAGAACAAAAACGGCAAGCATGCCCTCCATAAGCATTCCGCCAAAGCCAATAAAAAGTGAGTTGGTTTCATTTTCACATTGTTTGGATGAAGTGCCTGACGAGACTAACGAATGGAAGCCTGATATGGCGCCGCATGCAACGACCACAAAAATCATTGGCAAAATAGGCGGTGCTCCCTGAGGCATAAGATTAACAGCAGGTGCCACTATAACTGGTTTTGTAATAATAATGCCAATAGCCAGCAAACCCATTGCGATGATTAACTGGTGGGAGTTAATGTAATCCCTGGGTTGCAGCAGGGTCTGAACAGGCAATATGGATGCAATATATGCATAACAGAGCAGTACAACTACCCACAATGCTATCGGACTTAGACCGAAGATGGCCGGCATCTTAAAAGGGAAATGAGCGCCCATTATCATGGTAAGATACATGAGAGTGACGGCTATGATGCTCATTGGAAGCGGCGGAGCACCTTTTTTGTAAATCATGTGTCCAAGCCAGACGGCAATAGGGATCTGGAGC
>JAJSZP010000013.1 GCA_030262775.1 Deltaproteobacteria bacterium
TAGAGCAAACCATAATTGAACGTGAACTGGAAGTTAAAGAACTTTTCGAGTATGCGCAAAACAACGCTGCTCAATTTGAAGCATATGAACGGAAGGATTTTCCCTCTTAAGCGGGGGGACAAGCGAGCGGTACCAAAAGCATTCCTGCTATGAGGTTTTTGAGTTTTCTAAAGAAGCTTTTATGAAATCCTTAAAAAGTGGATGAGGATTCATAGGTCTGGATTTGAATTCAGGATGGAACTGACATCCGACAAACCATGGATGATCATTGATTTCGACAAGTTCAGCCAGTTCACCGTTTGGCGAAGTGCCGCTTATTATCAAACCATTTTCTTCCAGTTTTTCTTTAAACTCGTTATTGAATTCATACCTGTGTCGATGCCTTTCAGAAATATCAGATACGCCATATGCTTTGAAAGAAAAAGTATCTTTTTTAATGCAACAGGAATAAGCTCCCAGACGCATAGACCCACCCTTGTCAGAATTTATATCACGTTTCTGAATTGTTTTAGTCTTCTCATCATACCATTGCAGCATCAGATAAATAACAGGAAAAGGAGTCTTCGCATCAAACTCTGAGCTGTGAGCCCCATCCATGCCTGCTACGTTGCGGGCAAACTCAACTACAGCAACCTGCATTCCAAGACATATGCCAAAAAAAGGAATTTTATTTTCCCTTGCATACTTTATTGCGGAAATTTTTCCTTCAATACCGCGTGATCCAAATCCGCCTGGTACAAGTATACCATCAACATCAGCAAGTATTTCTTTGGCATTATTTTCATTTATGGTTTCAGAATCTATAAATTCAAGGTTAACGCGACAGTCGTTGGGGATACCGCCATGGCAAAGCGCCTCATTTAAACTTTTGTATGATTCAGTCAAATCTGTGTACTTTCCAACTATAGCTGTTGTAACGGAAAACTCAGGGTGATTCAGCTTGTTAACAATCTGTTCCCATGCATATAGACGGGGCGCCCTTGTCCAAATGTTAAGAAGTTCAATAATCTTGTCGTCAAGGCCCTGTTTGTGAAATATAAGTGGAACCTCGTAAATACAATTCACATCTTTTGCGGTTATTACTGCATCCACACTAACGTTACAAAATAAAGCTATTTTGGCCTTTATATCATTGTCCAGATACCTGTCCGTTCGGCACAGGAGAATATCCGGCTGAATACCTATGCTTCTTAGTTCCTTTACGCTGTGTTGTGTTGGCTTTGTTTTGACTTCTCCTGCTGTTGCAATATAAGGAACAAATGTTAGATGAATATACAGGATATTTTCTTTCCCTGCATCAGCTTTAAATTGACGTATAGCTTCAAGAAAGGGCAAACTTTCGATATCGCCGATTGTTCCGCCAATCTCAACTATAACGATATCCACACCATCTGCCACAAGTTTTATACTTCTTTTAATCTCGTCCGTAATATGCGGAATAACCTGAACAGTACCTCCCAAATATTCTCCCTGGCGCTCCTTCGTAATAACGGAGTGATATATCTTGCCAGTGGTAAAGTTGTTATTCCTGCCCAGTTTAGCGTTTGTAAAACGCTCGTAATGTCCTAAATCCAGATCAGTCTCCGTACCATCATCTGTAACAAAGACTTCTCCGTGCTGAAATGGATTCATGGTACCTGGATCAACATTAATATATGGATCAAGCTTCTGGATGGTTATAGTAAGCCCGCGACTTTCGAGAAGTGCTCCAATGGCGGCAGAAGCAAGCCCCTTTCCAAGAGATGAAACTACTCCACCTGTAACAAATATATACTTTGTATTAGAAACCATATCTCTCCTCACAACTTCCGCAACAAACAGGTATTAATAAACCGTAACACCTTAGCTTTATGAAACAAACCGATTATATGTGAATGTGATACATTAAAAACAGGAAACTGGCTGAGCGTATTCGATATCGTTAAGCGTGAGTTTTTCATGGTTTGAATGTATTATACCTGAAGCGAATATATTTTCAAAAAGCTAACGTCTTACAATAAATCTTTATTCATACAGCTTCTTGAATTCCTTGATGGTCTTTTGAATAGCACTTAATCCCTGCGAATCATCTTTATCTTTTTCAACTGAGCCAAGATTCAAATATACTGATTTAAGATGTTCAATGTCAAAAAGCTCCTCAGAAAAAGAAGGATTCACTTTTATTTTGTCGACATAAATTTCACGCGTCAAAACATCATTATGATAAAATTCGATATGTATAGGATACCACGTCTTATTTGTCCGCTTCCAATCTCCATAGCGAATTTCTAAAACATCTCTATTGCTTTTATTGTCTTTGTCTATGATTATCCAGCGAACCGGTTGAAAAGTATTTTTATCCAACCATATCTGGGAAACTGACTCGTCAGGATATTCCGCACCTATTACATATACAATTTTGTCTTGAAATCTTCCCAGGCTTGAAACAGATGCATCTACTCCCAGAAGAGAAAACCTGTTCTGAAGCAACATCCTGGAACGATAAAGGAAAACATCCTTATAGCAGTCAAATCCTGTTTCGGTGTCAGATATAATTTTATTGTCAATTACCGTTAAAACAGCGCCCAAAGAAAAAACATAAATTCTTTTAACGTTTTCAGACTGAATTTCCGATCGGAATTCTTCAGGAAAATTATATCTCAAGGTTTCTTTAAGCTCAATAATGTTTTTTTCAGGGCTAACATCATAAAGTGATAGTTTCTGAGAAATTAAAAGGCTTTTTCCGCTACCGAGTTTTTCGATCATTAATTCCAGAAGATGGGGGCCTGGAATCACATATGCATTAGCTGATGTATAAAAAAAAACAAAAACTATAAAGCTGAAAAAAGCTGAAAATTTTTGTAGATAATTATACTTTGTTCCCATCACAGCTATGCCCATATAAATATATTGTCTGAAAATACAGCAGCGCCTCCAAGTTCTTTTTCTATTCTTATTAACTGATTGTACTTGGCTACCCTGTCGCTTCGAGACATTGAACCTGTCTTTATCTGACCTCCGTTTATACCAACAACCAGGTCTGAAATAAAGGTATCTTCTGTTTCACCTGACCTGTGAGATATTATTGTAGTATATCCGGCCTGTTTTGCCATTTCAATAGCATCCAGAGTCTCGGTTACCGTACCGATCTGATTAAGTTTGATAAGTATGGAATTTGCTATTCCCTCTTTAATTCCCTTGTTGAATATTTTTGGGTTTGTCACAAATATATCATCACCTACTATTTGTACAGTTCCACCTAGTCTATCTGTCAGCAACTCCCAGTTATCCCAATCCTGTTCTGCAAGACCGTCTTCGATGGAAAAAATAGGATATTTATCAATTAAATCTTCATAATAATCTATCATTTCCTCTGGTTTGAGTTTTTTATTCTCTGAGTTCAGGATATATTTTCCTTTTTCGTAAAATTCACTTGCTGCCGAATCCAATGCAAGACCAACATCTTTGCCTGGTTGATATCCTGCGGATTCAATTGCATTAATGATAAATTTTATTGCATCTTCGTTTGATTCAAGGTCAGGCGCAAAACCACCTTCATCTCCGACAGAAGTGCTGAGCCCCTTCTCTTTTAGCAGTTTTTTAAGGCTGTGAAAAATTTCAGCTCCCATCATTACAGCCTGAGCAAAGGTATTTGCACCAATAGGTACTATCATGAACTCCTGTATATCAAGATTGTTGGCAGCATGTGCGCCTCCGTTTATAATGTTCATCATCGGGATGGGAAGATATCTTGCATTTATTCCCCCGAGATATCTGTAAAACGGTAAGCCATAAGCTGAAGCCGCTGCCCTTGAAGCCGCCATGGATACGCTGAGAATTGCATTTGCTCCAAGTTTCGATTTATTCGGAGTCCCATCTAATTCAATCATAACGTTATCAAGTGCCATCTGATCTGCTGCATCCATACCGATCACCGCAGGAGCAATTATATTTAAAACGTTTTTTACAGCCCTGGTTACGCCCTTTCCGCCAAATCGTTTAGAACGCTTGTCACGAAGCTCTATTGCTTCACGTTTGCCTGTAGAAGCTCCAGAAGGAACCGCTGCACGTCCAAAAGCGCCACAGGCAACAATGACATCTGCCTCAACCGTAGGATTCCCCCTTGAATCCAGAATTTCTATAGCTCTTACATCAACAATCTCAGTCATGCTACCCTCCAAATAACTTATGTGTTTCATTAACTTGCAGATATCGTCAAATAGTTGAGCAAAAAAAATATTCGCTGATAATTCAAAAGATTATAATTCTTAAAACAACAAATGTCCAATTTTCGGGCAAAATCAATATATTATTATGATACCAAGCAGTTAAGCACTCAACCATTTGACTATTTAATGAGGCCTGAACTTGACAAAATTTTATGAAATGTTACTCTTCTTACGTTTTTATGTCAAGGTATGAGGTAACCATTTATATATTAGACATAAGCCATTTTTACGTATAGAGTGCCCATATATTGAGGTTGGATTCCTTAAAATATACAACATACGATGTCTTATATCAAATATACACGTAACATATAAGATTTATATCTTAAATAGGTTTGTCATGAAACGTAAAGACTTTTATTCTGCTGCTCATATTGTAGTTGCGGCAATAAGGATTCTTGAACACCAGAATTCTGCACCACCTTCAATTGACGAGGTTTGCCGGACAATATCATTTTCCCTGGAACAGGGCAATTTCGTATGCAGGAAGCTTAACGAAATGAGTATCATAGATGTTGTTGAAGGAGCCTTTGGCACCAAACTTTTTATAAAAGATCACTTACTGTTAGAAGAAATTCCCCAGGGGGCAACAGAAGATAATCTTGAAAAAGAACTCAAAAAATTTCAAAATGCTAAAAAAGATTATATACAAGAAATAGAGCTTTTTAAGACGGAACAGGAAAAAAAGAAAAAAAATCTCTTTGCCGAACTGGAAAAGAAATTTAAAAAAAAACTTGATGAAAAAAAACCTAAACTATCTGCAACCAATGGATCTGAAAAAAAACCTAATTCCTGAGAGAGTGAAAAATATACACCTTACGGCCATATGCGGCACTGGCATGGCTGCACTTGCCGGCATGCTCAAGGATATGGGTTTTGAAGTAACGGGCTCGGATCAAAAAACCTATCCTCCCATGAGCGAGTTTCTATTTAGCAAGGGTATAAAAGTCGCAGAAGGTTTTAATGAAAAGAATATTTCTATTGATCAGGATCTTATAGTTGTTGGAAATGCAGTAACAAAGGATAATCCTGAAATTAATAAAATAAATGAAATGGGACTCAATTTCTGTTCAATGCCTCAGGCAATTAACAGGTTTGTTGCAGATAGCAAGAAAATAATACTTGTTACAGGGACTCACGGTAAAACAACGATTTCTTCTATTATGGCCTGGATACTTTATGTCGCGGGACTTGATCCATCATTTATTATCGGAGGAATATTAAAAAATTTCAACAGCAACTACCGGCTGGGTAAAGGAGAATTCATCGTAATAGAGGGAGATGAATACGATACAGCATATTTTGACAAAGGGCCAAAATTTTTACATTACGATCCCCACATGGCGGTTATTACAAGTGTTGAATTTGACCATGCCGATATTTTTAAAGATATTGACCATATCAAAAAGGCTTTTGATATTTTTATATCAGGCATTTCACAAAAAAATACATTAGTTGCTTTTGACAGCGATAAAAACATAAACGAACTTATCAGCGGCAGGGAATGCCGCGTTATTAAATATGGAAAAAATACAAGTTCAGCATGGGTACTGGGGAAAGTATCCTATGCACCTCCCTGGACTTTTTTTGAGGTTTTGAAACAAGGTCAAACTTTTAAAACCTTTAAAACCGGGATGTTCGGAGAGCACAATTTGTTCAATACCTTGGCGGCAGTTGCTATAGCCGACAGATTGATGATACCGGACGAGGTTATAGCGAAAGCACTTGAAAGTTTTCAGGGTATAAAGAGACGTCAGGAAATACGAGGCAAAAAAAGAGGCATTACAGTTATGGATGATTTTGCCCATCATCCTACTGCTGTTAAAGAAACTGTAAAAGCGGTTAAATCATTTTATCAAAACAAAAGGCTGATAGCTGTTTTTGAACCCAGAACCAATACCAGCATGCGAAACATCTTCCAGGACATATATCCTCTTTCATTTGATCATGCAGATATCATTTGTATCCGCAAGCCTCCTCTTCTTAACAAGATCCCCCAGGATGAGCATTTTTCATCTGAAAAATTCGTTAATGATCTGCAAAATACAGGAAAAGATGCACACTACTTCCCAGACACAGAATCTATAATAAAATTTCTTGAAAATACGGCAATGCCAGGCGACCTTGTGCTGATAATGTCAAATGGCGGATTTGACAATATTCACCATGATCTGTTGAAGAGACTATAATGTCTAAATGGCATTCGAATTTTTTATCAAAGATTTACACATTGTAAGGCGTACATAGGGTATGTTGTCGAAAATTTTGACCGATAACGACGTGCAATTAATTAGGTGAAGGTCTATGCCTTGCTTTTTACAAGAAAAACAATCGCAAAACACAAGTATCCATTTCACTTGAATAAAGGGAAAACGTCTGTTAGTTATTGTAATTTGATATTCAGTTAACAGTGATACAATAATAAGGAACGGGGACGAAATAACTTCCCCGTTCCTAAGGCAAAAAGCAAGATGAAAAGGGTTCCCGAAGACAGTGATAAAAAAATGGCTGATAAACACAGGCCCGACGAAAAACCTGACAGCTTAATTAAATATGAGATTTTAAAACATTCATTAAATAATGAACTCTCGTGTGCATCTGCATTTTTGATAGCAAAGGAGCTCAATGTCTCTCCAGACAAGGTCGGAATGATCACAAACTCAATTAATTGCAGGCTGGTAAAATGCCAGATGGGATTGTTTGGGTATAGGCCTGATAAAAAAATTGTAAAGCCTGTAAAGACCGCGAACCAAAATCTTAAAAATACAATTATCGACAATCTTGTTGAAGGAAAGCTGGAGTGTAAAATTGCGTGGGATATCGCATCCCGCTTTAAAGTAAATAAGATGACAGCCAGCGGTATATGCGAAGACATGAATATTAAAATTAATGAGTGCCAACTGGGGGCATTCTAATTGTATCGCTCTAAAGATAAAATCAATTTCAATAAAAAGTCAGCTTGCCTGATTTTGGCAATAATGGCTGTATTATTTATTTTTTCAGTTTGTTATTGTGGATGTGGTAAGGAACAGAATTCTAACAATGTACTTAAAGGCATTCTTAAGGCCGGTGAAATTACTGTTTGCACCCGCAATAACGCCCACTGTTACTATCTGTATAGGGGACAGGCAATGGGTTTCGAATATGAGCTTGCAAAAGCTTTTGCTGATTATCTGGGAGTTAAACTAAAGGTTAGAATTGCTGAAAAATGGGAGGGCATGATTCCTGCCTTAACAGAGAGAACATCTTCATTTATTGCTGCCAGCATGACAATTATGCCGCAAAGGAAGAAGTTGGTTTCCTTCTCAAATGGATATATGCCAATCCAACAGTACATAATCGTACATAGAAACAACAGATCAATCAGATGTCCGGAGGATCTAGCTGGGAAAACCGTTCATGTCAGAGAAGGAACTTCCTACGAAGAAAGGCTTAAGTTGCTAAAAAATAAAGGGATTAACCTTGAAATTAAGCTGCACGATGATTTGCCCACTGAAGAACTGATACGCCAGGTTGCTGCAGAAAAGATAGAAGTCACAATAGCTGATAGTAATATCGCCTTACTTAATCAGAGGTACTATCCCAAGGCTGTATTAGCATGTCCCATAAGTGAACAGGAATTTCTTGGATGGGCTGTAGGCCGAAATGCACGAAATCTTCTCTATCGAATAAATTGCTTTTTCACAATCATTAAAAAAAATGGCAAATTTAATGAAATATATAACAAGTATTATGCAAATATTGATGATTTCGATTATGTTGACCTGAGAGCATATCACAGGAGGCTTAAAAGCAGGCTTCCCAAATATAAGGAAATTATCATGCAAGCGGCAGATTCTCATGGTTTCGACTGGAGATTAATTGCAGCGCAAATATACCAGGAGTCTCATTTTAATCCAAATGCACTAAGTTATGCAGGAGCAAAAGGTCTTATGCAGCTTACCCATTCCACCGCCAGAAGCCTCGGGGTAAAAGATATTTTAGATCCGGAACAAAATATTAATGCAGGGGTTCAGCATTTGAAGGGTCTTTATAATTATTTTGAAAAAGCAAAAGGTATAAACAGGTTGTTTGTAGCATTAGCTGCTTACAATGTTGGCCAGGGTCATATTCTTGATGCTCGAAATATTGCACGTGAAATGAATCTTGACCCGAATAAATGGTCTTCACTATCAACAACGCTGCCGCTTTTAATTTATCGAACACATTATAAAAAAGCTACGTATGGATATTGCAAAGGAACAGAGCCGATAAAATATATAAACAAAATTATGATATATTATGATATTTTGAAGCGGCAGGGGATAGAATATAATAATACATATGCCGAATCATAGCTTCAGGAAAAAAAGGGAGATAAAAAAATCAGGATTGCCCAACAAATGGATTGGATAGTTTTTCTTTTCCTATGGTAGTGTTAGGCCCATGTCCCGGGAAGACCCTTACATTATCACCCAGCTCAAACAGTCTGTTCTTTATGCTTGATATCAGTGTGTTAAAATCTCCTCCAGGCAAGTCACTACGTCCAATCGAATCTGCAAAAAGCGTATCTCCAACAAAAAGTTTGTCATCGGTATAAAGCGAAATCCCTCCTGGTGAATGCCCGGGAGTATGTATAACTTTTAATCTGATTTCGCCAACGCTTATGATATCGTTATCTTCCAGTGTTCTATCAGGTGGTGGCGAGTTCTCTGCTGAACATCCAAATGAAGTTGCATCAGACGAAAGCCGGCTCAGCATTGGCGCATCAAGAAAATGAATAAGAATATCTGCGCCTGTTGCTTCTTTCAATTTTTTATTGCCGCCGACGTGATCAAAATGACCATGCGTATTTATTATATATTTTAATTTCAGCTTTGAGTCTGCAAGGGATAAAAGGATTCTTTCTGTCTCATCTCCTGGATCTATTACTGCGGCTTGTCTGGTTTTCTCACACCCCAATATTATGCAGTTTGCCATAAGCATCCCAACAGCCAGCTCTTTAATAATCAAAATACCTCCTTGTTGTTAATCGTCTGTCAGCGCTTGCAGCTTGATAATTTTTTCTTCTTCCAGTGCAATGCGTATGCTATCAAGAATTCCATTTATAAAAGCGCCTGATTCTTTTGTGCCGAATTTTTTTCCTATATCAATAGCCTCATTAATAGATACTTTTGATGGAATATCACCGCAAAAAAGCATCTCATATACCGCAAGTCTCATAATGTTTCTGTCAACAATGGACATACGGCTGATTTTCCAGTTACTGGAAAACCGCTCAATTGCCGAGTCAATTTCAGGCATAGCCGTAATAACACCGTTTATCAGTTCAAGAAAAAAGGGCAAATTTCTTTTTGAAGTCACAAAATTTTCACAAAAGAGTTTAATCGCTTCTTTTGAGTCATTTTGACTCATATCCATATAAAAGAGAGCCTGCATGGCAAGTTCCCGCGCCTTACGTCGGTTTCTCATGCTTTATATTTTATCAATAGCCTCAATCAGGTTAGCCATTTCTATGGCGCTTAATGCCGCACTCCATCCTTTGTTGCCGGATTTCATGCCAGCGCGCTCTATGGCCTGTTCGATTGTGTCAGTAGTTATAACTCCAAATATTACCGGAACTCCGTAGTCCAGGCCGACCATTGCAACACCTTTACTTACCTCAGCGCTTACATAATCAAAATGCGGTGTCGCTCCGCGAATCACAGCACCAAGACATATAACTGCATTATAGCAACCCCTTTCTGCTGCCTTTTTAGCAATCAGCGGTATCTCAAAGGCACCCGGCACTTTTATGATTTCAATATCTTTTGTATCAGCGCCGGAACGCAGCAATGCATCAACTGCACCTTCTGTAAGCTTGCTGGTAACAAAATCATTAAAACGGCTGACAACTATGGCAAATTTTTTTCCCTCTGCAAGAAGTTTTCCTTCAATAACTTTCGGCATTTATGTTCCTCCCCTATGTCAGAGTATTGTATCAATATTAAGCAGGTGTCCCATTTTAAGTCTTTTACACTCAAGATAACCTTTGTTGTATTCATTAGGTTTTATTTCAATCGGTACCTGTTCAAGAATACTCAGACCATATCCATCAAGTCCAACCATCTTCCTGGGATTGTTTGTAAGCAGCCTCATCTTTCTGACCCCAAGATCCACCAGAATCTGAGCGCCAATCCCGTAATTTCTCATATCAGGCTTGAATCCAAGCTTTTCGTTTGCCTCAACTGTATCAAGACCCTGATCCTGAAGTGCGTAAGCTTTCAACTTGTTCACAAGACCAATTCCCCTGCCCTCCTGCCTGATATAAAGGAGCACGCCTGCGCCTTCTTCTTCTATATTTTCCATTGCTTTATGAAGCTGGTCTCCACAGTCGCATCTAAGAGAACCAAATATATCCCCGGTCAAACATTCCGAATGCACTCTGACAAGCACCGGTTTTTCCGGATTGATTTCTCCCTTAATCAGGGCAATATGAAGCAGATCATCAATATCATTTTCATATACAATGGCCTTGAACTCACCTGCGTATGAGGTAGGTATAACGGTTTCTGCGGCCATATGTACAAAAGATTCCTTGCTCATACGGTATTCTATAAGATCTGCAATAGTACATATCCCGATACCATGTTTTTCACTGAATTCCTCAAGAGACGGCATTCTGGCCATAGTACCATCTTCGTCCATTATTTCACAAATAACACCGGCCGGCTTTAAACCTGCAAGAGATGCCAGATCAACAGAGCCTTCTGTCTGACCCGACCGAACCATAACACCCCCTTCTTTTGCTCTTAGAGGGAATATATGTCCGGGTCTGACAAGATCGCCAGGTTTAGCGCCATCTGCGACTGCTGCAAGAATTGTGGTAGCACGGTCTGCCGCAGAAATTCCTGTTGTTACACCTCGGCTCGCCTCTATTGATACAGTAAAACCTGTTTTAAATTGAGATGTATTGTTGTCAACCATAAGCGGAATATCAAGGGCATCAAGCGCTTCACCTTTCATAGAGAGACATATCAGCCCCCGCCCATATTTAGCCATAAAATTAATGGCTTCAGGAGTAACTGCTTCGGCAGCTATCGTCAGATCACCTTCATTTTCACGGTCTTCGTCATCAACGAGAATAACCATTCGACCGGCTTTTATCTCCTGAATAGCTTCTTCAATACTAATAATCGACATTTTTCCTGATTTCTCCTGTTCGCGGTTAAAGAAAACCGGATTTCGCCAGAAATTGCTTATCAATAGACGATTTTCCGGCTTCTTGCTTTTTATCATCATTTCCTATAAATCGCTCAACATATTTTCCGATCATATCTGTTTCAATGTTAACATAATCTCCGATTTTTTTAAGACCTATATTAGTAAGCTTTGCAGTATGAGGAATTATGCTCACCTCAAAGCTTATCTTATCACAATTATTTATGGTAAGGCTGATACCATCTACTGCAACCGAGCCCTTTCTGATCATATAACGAGATAAGGATTCAGGCACCTCAAACATAAATATTACAGCATTCCCTGATGTCTTTATGCTTTTTATTGAGCCAGTTCCATCTATATGTCCTGAAACAAGGTGGCCGTCTATACGATCGGATAAACGGAGTGCACGCTCAAGATTAACCCGATCTCCAATCTTTGCTCTGCCGAATGTTGTTTTGGAAAGTGTCTCAGGCGACACATCAACCTCAAAACTTTTCCATTCAATCACAACAGCCGTCAGGCAGGCGCCGCTGACTGCGATGCTGTCTCCTGTTTTAGTCCGGTCAAGAGGGTAATCAGCTTTAATTGCAAAACGCTTACCCTGTCCTGAAGGACGAATCTTTGTAATAGTGCCGAGTCCTTCTATTATCCCTGTAAACATATAGTCATCCGGTACTTGGGCATGGCTCTAACTTCGACCACTATACTATGTTAAAGTTAATGTAAGCTCTCACGGAACGTTGAAATTAGAAATTAGAAATTGGGCATTCATGTTTTCGTACTGTTCTTTCCAATTTCCAATTTCTAATTTCAAGCTGTGAACTGACAACCGTAAACCGTTACTTAATATATCCTTCGATCATAATATCATCACCAAAACGGTGAACACTTATATTATTAACCGGAATGCAATTCTTCATTAAACCAGGTCCGGGCCCCATGCACATGGGGATACCATCATCTCCCCCAAGAATTTTTGGAGCATAAAAAAATATCACCTTATCAACTATTCCCGCCGAAAGCGCAGATGCATTAACCCGGCTTCCACCTTCAATAAGCAGACTCGTTATCTCCAAAGCCCCAAGATGCAGCATAAGTAAAGCAATATCTATAATCCCGTCCTTCACCGGAGCTTCAATAATTTTAGCGCCTTTTTTTTCTATTCTGTTTTTTTTATCTTTTGAAACAGAACTGCACGTTATTATAATTGTATCTGAATCAGAATCAAGCTGCAATACCCTGGCCTCTTCAGATATAGAAAGGTTGGTATCAAGTATTATTCTGACAGGGTCCAAACCATTCATATCGTCCAAACGGGTGGTCAAGCTCGGATCGTCAATTTTAACGGTATTAACACCAACCATAATTGCATCTGCAGCATGACGAAGCTTATGAACAAATCTTCTTGATTCTTCACCTGAAACCCATCTGGCATCACCTGTTCCGGTTGCAATACGTCCATCCAAAGTAGCCGCACATTTTAAAGTTACAAACGGAGAACCGGTTTCGACAAATTTTATAAAAGCCTCATTTAGTTTTTTTGCTTCATCCTCACAAATTCCAATAGTAACATCTATGCCTTTATTTTTTAAATAATCTACACCGCCTCCCTTAACATTGGGATTTGGGTCTTTTATTGCAATGACTACTCTCTTTATACCGGCCTCTGCAATTTTTAAAGTGCATGGCAGTGTACGGCCTGTATGATTGCACGGCTCAAGTGTAACATAAAGGGTCCCACCTGCTGCCGAACTTTTTGCATCATTAATGGCATTGATTTCCGCATGGGCTTTGCCGACAGCCTTATGGTATCCCTTACCAACAACTTTGCCATTTTTAACAATAACCGCTCCGACCATGGGGTTTGGTGATGTAAAGCCCAACCCTTTCCCGGCAAGCTCAAGCGCCATTTTCATGAAATGCTTATCGTCCATAATAATTGTTTTCCTGAACCCTGATCCCCGAACCCTGTAACCCGGAACTTTTACACCGACTGTTTGCTTAGAAGGGTCTTCAGCTCAGAAACAAAATCATTTACATCTTTGAATTCTCTGTAAACCGATGCAAACCTGACATATGCGACATCATCTATCTCATGCAGCTTTGCCATAACCCTTTCGCCGATAGTTGATGAAGGAATTTCTTTTTCACCGGTTTCTCTGAGATCTCGCTCCAGATCTTCAATAAACTCCTCAATGACATTAATGCTGATGTTGCGTTTTTCGCAGGCTCTCTTCATGCCCGCACTTAGTTTCTCCCTGTTGAAAAGCTCCCGACGTTCATCCTTCTTGATAATCATAACAGGAATTTCTTCAATATGTTCGTAGGTAGTAAAACGCCTGCTGCATTCAATACACTCTCTGCGTCTTCGTATTTCATTGCCGTCCCTGCTTAATCTGGAATCTATAACCTTGTTGTTGGTTTCTCCACAAAATGGACACTTCATGAATTTTCCCTGTATTTTATTAGTTCAACATTTGCTTCTTTAAACATTTCTACTGACATAGCATCCGCATATCCTGAACGATAATAAACTTTAGTTATGCCGGCATTTATCAGCATTTTAGCACATATTGAGCATGGCTGATTAGTACAGAAAAGCGTTGCATCTTTTATGGAAACGCCATGTAATGCAGCCTGAATAATAGCATTCTGCTCTGCATGGATGCCACGACACAGCTCATGCCTCTCACCGGATGCTATATTCAATTCTTCACGAAGGCAGCCAATATCAAGACAGTGCTTAAGTCCGGAAGGGGCTCCGTTATATCCGGTAGATAGTATTCTTTTATCCTTAACGAGCAAGGCGCCAACTGCTCGTCTGCGACATGTTGAACGTTTTGCAACAAGATGGGCAATATCCATAAAATAGGTTTCCCATGAAGGTCGCATACCATTGTCTGACATTTTATTATCCGATCGGAAAATTATTGCAAAGCTCGCCGATCTTCTGCCTGGCAGTACTAATTACCTTGTCATTATTATGATTTTTGAGCACATCAATAATGATTTCAGCAATAATTTCCATCTCAGGTTCTTTCATACCTCTTGTACTTACAGCAGGTGTGCCTATTCTTATACCACTTGTTACAAAAGGACCTAGTTTTTCAAAAGGTATGGAATTTTTGTTGACCGTAATGCCAGCTCGGCCCAATACTTCTTCAGCATTTTTTCCGGTGATGTTGAGATTTTTCAAATCAGCAAGCATCATGTGGTTATCCGTGCCGTCAGATATAAGCCTTACACCGCTTTTCATTAAATTTTTTGCAAGGGCATTTGCATTTTTTACTACATTAATCTGATATATCCTGAAAGCTTCACCAAGGGCTTCCTTAAAGGCAACTGCTTTGGCTGCAATGACATGCATCAAGGGCCCCCCCTGTATCCCCGGAAAAACCTGCCTGTCCAACCTGGCGCTGTAGTCTGTTTTGGCTAATATTAACCCGCCCCTAGGCCCTCTGAGGGTTTTGTGTGTTGTGGAGGTTACAACATCAGCAAATGGAATTGGAGATGGATGAACTCCCGCTGCTATCAATCCGGCAATATGAGCCATATCTACAACTAAATAAGCGCCAACTGATTCAGAAATTTCAGCAAATTTTTCAAAATCTATTATACGCGGATAGGCGCTTGCGCCGGCAATAATCATCTTTGGCCTATGTTTTTCAGCCAGTAACGCTACTTCTTCATAGTCGATTCTTCCTGTATCTTCTTTTACACCATAGTGAACAAAATTATAAAGCCTGCCTGAAAAACTTACAGGACTTCCGTGAGTAAGGTGCCCGCCATGAGAAAGAGCCATGCCAAGAACGGTATCTCCCGGATTTAAAAGTGCAAAATATACCGCCATATTGGCCTGGGAGCCTGAATGAGGCTGTACATTGGCATATGCTGCATTAAAAAGTTTTTTAACTCTTTTGACAGCCAGTCTCTCGGCAACATCAACGTATTCACAACCTCCATAATAGCGCTTATCAGGATATCCTTCAGCATATTTATTCGTCAGCACACTGCCCTGAACTGCCATAACTGCCCGGCTTGCAATATTCTCCGAGGCTATAAGTTCCAAAGTGTTGTCCTGTCTGTCAATCTCCTTTGCAATTGCATCGGCAATATCAGGATCTATATTTGAAATATCCTTTAAATCCATTAGGATATCTGATCAAACTTTTCTATTCTGTGTTGATGTCGCCCGCCCTCAAATGGTGTTTCAAGCCATGCTTCAAGCATTGCCATAGCAAGAGATTCCCCTGTAACTCGCCCTCCTATGACCAATATATTGGAATTGTTGTGACGTCTACTCATAATAGCTGAAAAAAGATCGCTGCAAAGAGCAGCTCTTACATGCGGGAATCTGTTGGCAACCATTGACATCCCTATCCCTGTCCCGCACAGAAGTATCCCGCGCTCAAATTTTCCCTTTGAAACCGCTGAGGCAACCTTGATTCCAAAAACCGGATAATCTACTGAATCCTCACTATCAGTGCCGACATCTTCAACGTCAATGCCGTTTTCAATGATATAAGCCTTGATCTTTTCCTTCAAATAATAAGCAGCATGATCACTGCCTATAATGACAGGTGTTTTATTTTTATACATTTTTTAATACCTTATCCTAAACTCAGCCCAATTTTAATTAAAAATTATAGCTTCTTAATTTATAAGCATACAATATATATCCGCAAGGGGAAAATGTTTTTTTGATAAGGAACGTGGACGAAACTTGAGTATGGAGTAATAAATTTGTAAATTTAATTTGGAATGCAAAATTTTGGACTGCTAATCATGGTGATATTTTCTAAAAACAAGTGACGCATTTGTCCCTCCAAAGCCAAAAGAATTTGACATCGCAATCTCAATTTTTTTCTTACGTGCAGTGTTAGGAACATAATCAAGATCGCAATCTTCGGAAGGATTATCAAAATTTATAGTCGGAGGAATAATATCTTCATTGATTGCAAGAGTTGTGAAAACCGACTCAATCCCGCCGGCACCACCAAGCAGGTGTCCGGTCATTGATTTGGTTGAACTTATCGCCACCGAATAAGCCTTTTCTTTGAATACATGCTTGATTGCCCTTGTCTCATAAAGATCATTAAGCTGTGTTGATGTACCATGAGCATTAATGTAATCAATCTCCTTATAGGAAATGCCGGCATCATCAAGAGCGGCCTGCATACACCTTGTAGCCCCTTCTCCATCAGGCGAGGGCGCGCTCATATGATATCCGTCTCCGCTCATGCCATATCCACAAACTTCAGCATAAATACGAGCCCCCCTTTCCAATGCCCCTTCGAGAGTTTCAAGAATAAGAATACCGCTTCCTTCACCCACAACAAAACCATCACGATCACTGTCAAAAGGGCGCGATGCTTTTTCAGGCTCATCATTACGAGTTGACAGAGCTTTCATAGCATTAAAACCAGCAATACAGGTTGGTGTAACAACAGCCTCAACACCTCCTGTTATCATAACATCTGCAGCGCCTCTTTTTATGATTTCGAATGAATCACCGACCGCATGTGTTCCTGCTGCACATGCAGTTGCAACTGAAGCATTAGGCCCCTTGGCGCCCAGATAAATAGAAACTATTCCAGGAGCCATATTCCCAATCATCATAGGAATAAAAAACGGAGTTACCCTTTTGGGGCCCTTGGTCATAAGAACTCTCTGAGTTTCCTCCATTATAGAAAGTCCTCCCAAACCGCATCCTGTCAGGACTCCGGTCCTGTTCGCATTGGAGCTGTCGATTACCAAACCCGAATCTTCAAGCGCCATACGGGCAGCCGCAACAGCATAAGCAATAAATGGCTGTATACGTTTTGCGTCTTTTTTAGTAAGATAATCCTCAGGCTTAAAGCCCTTTACTTCTCCTGCAATCTTTGTGTCAAAATCTTTAGTATCAAATCTGGTTATCTCACTTATTCCTGATTTTCCGGCACAAACCGCCGGCCAAGTATTTTCAACACCTATACCAAGCGGCGTTATTAGCCCTACGCCGGTAACAACTACCCGTCTTTCCAAGAAAACCCCCTTTTTCGTAGCTACTCAGGTGGATAGACTGAAGGCTGAAGGCCGAAGCTCCATGACAGCCTTCAGCCTATCCACCTTTAAAAGTCACCTTTTTTCTTATTTACGAATGTTTATGAGTATATTCAATAGCGTCTTTTACAGTAAGAATTTTTTCGGCATCTTCATCAGGAATATCTATATCGAATTCCTCTTCCATTGACATTATAAGCTCAACCAGATCAAGCGAATCCGCCCCTAAATCATCCACAAACGATGCCTCGGGCACGACCTCTTCCAAATCAACACTTAATTTTTCTGTAATAATCTTTTTGAGTTTATCCTCAACTGACATTTATGTTTTCTCCTTTCACATATACATTCCACCATTTACATGGATTACCTGACCCGTAATGTATGCTGCATCATCTGAAGCCAAAAATTTAACAGCAGCGGCAACATCTTCCGGCTGTCCCCCTCGACCCATTGGCACCTGATCCAGCATAGCCTTCCTTGCCTTTTCAGAAAGTGCTGCTGTCATGTCTGTTTCTATAAAACCAGGAGCAACTGCATTTACAGTAACATTTCTGGCGGCAAGTTCTATTGCCGCTGTTTTTGTCAGCCCAATTAGTCCTGCCTTTGACGCAGAATAATTCGCCTGTCCCGGGTTACCGGTTACTCCAACAACAGACGCTATATTTACTATGCGACCATAGCGCTGCTTCATCATAATTTTTGCGGCAAGTCTCATGCAGGTAAATGCACCCTTTAAGTTTATATTTAACACCAGATTCCAGTCATTCTCCTTCATGCGAACCAAAAGCCCATCCCTGGTAATACCCGCATTGTTAACAAGAATATCTACACGACCAGTTTCATCAACTATTTTCTCAAAAAAAGCTTCGACGTCTTTTGTATCTGCGACATCGACACTCATGCTAGCTGCCGAACTTCCCAGGTCAGCAACCAACTTTTCTGTTTCAGCAGCAGCAGCCTCTTCTGCCTCTGGATTGCCTGGAGAAAAATAGTTAAAATAGATTTGAGTATCAGGACTTGCCAAAGAAAGGCAAATAGATCGTCCAATACCTCTTGAAGCACCTGTGACAACAATAGTACGTTTTTCAGGCATAATTACCTCTCAAATAATATGTCCGCAACCATATCCATATCTTTAATGACATTTTCATAGCTGCCAAGCAGTTTATTATAAGAAATGGTCTCCATAAAATCAGAGACGATTTTCTGATCAAAAGCACCGGAGCCCATCAGTATCTTCAACATATTATGAGTTACAACCTGTGCTGTTTCATTTGCAAAAATCCTTGACATAGCCTTTATTTTTTCGGCTTCAGGGTCTCCTGCTTCAACAAGTGATTTGGCCTTACGCGCCATGCTTGCACCAACCTCCACATGTGTCATCATATCGGACAGGGCAAACATAATATGTTGTTTTCTGGTAAGCTTGTTATCATGTACGAGCATTATGGTATCATTAAGAGCTCTGGCAGCAAGCCCATAAAATTTGCATCCGGCATCATTCAGGGTATTATTCAATTCTTCCATCTCCGAAGATATGTCTCCGTAATATTTACCCCTTGTCTTCCGTGTAATCTTCCAGCGGAACGTACTGATTATATTCTGCTGAATCTCGCTGGTTCCTTCATAAATGCAGGTAATTTTAACATCTCTTTTTATCTTTTCCACCTCAAATTCGTGAATGTATCCATAACCACCAAGAGCCTGAATTGCATCATCGGCTGTTTTATTGGCGGCTTCAGTGGCAAAGAACTTGGCAATTGATCCTTCAACCTGCAGGTCATCTTCCCCTGAATCCAATCTCTGGGCAACTTCTTCCATATAGGCTGTTGCAGCTTCAAGCCTCACGGCATTCGGAACGATCAGTTTGTGTGTATATCCCTGTTTTTCAGAAAGAGTGGAACCGAACTGAACTCTCTCCTTGGCATATGGGATAGCTATATCAAGAGCTGCTTCGCCGGCACCCAGACCCATGGCAGCAACCATAAGCCTTGTATATCCAAAAACCTTGTTAGCATGCTTCATTCCTTGTCCTGGCACACCACCAACAAGATTTTCAACAGGCACAAAAACATCAGTAAATGAAAGAGGAGATGTATTTGATGCACGTATCCCGTGTTTTTCTTCACCCTTACCCTGAACAAAACCTTTTGTGCCTTTCTCAACAATAAAAAATGATGGTCCATCCGGAGTATTGGCAAGAACTGTGATAAAATCAGCGTATCCACCTGTTGATATAAACTGTTTGGTACCGTTTATATTGTATCCAATGATTTCACCTGCATCGTTTGTTACAGGATCAGCCTTTGTTTTTAAGGCAGCAAGGTTGCTCCCGGCTCCAGCTTCAGTAACGGCATATGCTACAAGAGCTTTCCCTTCAGCAATAGAGCCAAGCCATTTATGCTTCTGCTCCTCAGTAGCTCCAACCAGTATAGGGTCTGAACCAAGCTGAATAGCAAAAAAACCCGTTGCAATTCCTAAACATATATTTGAAATTTCACGAATTACCTCACAGCAGTCACGTGCCCCTCCTCCTATACCTCCGTATTCTTCAGGTATAAACAGGAGTTGCAGACCAATATTCTCTCCAAGCAATTCACGGATCGTATCTTCAGGAAAAATTTCATTTTTATCAAATTCAAGAATTTTTTCCTTTGTAAGAAAGCGTTTCCTAAGCTGTCTTACGGTATCAATTATCATCTGCCTTGACTCAGGATCGAGACCTTTGAGATTGCGTCCAGATGTTGATGTTGTCATGTTTTAATCCTTTTCTATTTCAATAACAGTACGCCCCTTATACGTACCGCAGGAATGACATACATGATGTGAAAGTGTAGTTTCTCCGCACTGGGGGCAAGTGGTCAAATTGGGAGCCGCTGCTTTAATGTGAGCACGTCTTTTGTTCCGCTTTGACTTAGATGTTTTACGTTTTGGTACAGGCATGAGTAATCTCCTAACTATCTATATTTATATACTATAATAATATATTCACTACTTAATAATAAAGTTGCGACACTAGTAATTTAATTGAAAAAGATTGTCAAGAACTTTATTCTGTTTCTGGATATTCAATATAAGGTTTCACACTGTTAGCAATACCATATCTTGTGGACGCTTAACTCAATGCATACAATATATAACAAGAAAAAAACCTGAGAGATGAGAAAAATATCCAACATATTGATTTTAGGGCTCTTTTTTGGGGCAGGCCTACCCCTTAACTTCTCCGTAAAAATCAAATGCTTGCCAATTTCAGTACATTATTTTTACCACAAAGAGCTTATATCGAATATCCAGTTCTGTTTAATTCGAATTAACAATTTTGTATTTATTTGAGTGTCTTGCAGAAACACATGCAACCAGGTTGCCAATGTCATATATTGTATGGTAGCTTTAGCTATGGCACATTATATGGTAGTGCTCTGCTGATCGGCGTTGTTTCTGCAAGAGGCTCGAAACAATGACAATCATCGCAAACAGATGCATTATGATGAGCATTTAGCATCAGGCTATCCAATTGGCAGTAGAGTTGTGGAATTCACCTGCAGTCATGCACTCAAGAAACGAGGAGGAGAACGGGGCGTCTCTGGTCAATAGAAGGCTCGGGATCTACATTGCTTTTAAGGTCTATGTGCACGAGTAACGACTGAAATAATTACTGAAAAGCACATAGACGTATGGAGAGAAACTCCTTATGCTGTAACACATTTAAGTAAAGGATTCTGCTAACGACTATGGCGAAAAAAAGGCAGCCTAAAGACAACAATGGACGAAATGCTGAAAGGGAGAACCGTTTGACCTAAATTAAGCGTCTTTACTTCTGATAAGCGTATAAAACAGCTCAATATTTTTTGAGTTGGTGCCAGGCCTCTTGTCAACTATAACTTTCCAGGCAGTATGCCCCTCTAACTGAAATAATACTTCTGTAATTTTTGCAATTATACTAGCCTGATCAGTTTTTGCCAAGTTGATGATTTCAGTTTCATGAAAAGTTACAACATCGTCTTTGTGCATTCCTTTTTCAAGGCCGTATAAAACTGATCCTTCGCCGATATCAACCAATGCACGGTTAAGAGCGGCAGATAATTTTGGCGCAATAGGTGATAAATCCCTGTAAATCTGTTTTGCCAAATCATAATTTGTCATTTATATAACTATCCTTAAATATTATTACAATGGTCCAAAACTATAATTAAACAGCAGGTAAAAAAAGTCAAAAAGGGTTATAAAAAAAAACTCATAACCCCTCAGATTATCTGGCTGAGGGACAAGGATTCGAACCTTGATTAACGGGGCCAGAACCCGTCGTCCTGCCTTTAGACGATCCCTCATAAAATATTTTATCAGAAATTTGAAAACTCAAAGCAACCTGTCGGCAACGTTTTTGTTCTTTGAAAAAGAATAAAAATGTCAAGCAAAAAAATTCAGTTTTTTCCCCGTCTTTTTAATACATGCAAAAACCTAACCGGACATTACTGATAATAAAATATAATAAAATTAACAAATGAGTCAAGTTAATTCAGAACATTTTTCTGAAATTCCGAAACCCATCTTTTTTCACTTTAATGAGCCAATGCTCAAAACAAGCATTATTTTAGAGTTCTTAAAAATTTAAACTGAATGATTCCAGCCTATTATGAATAGGCTGTTTTGGTTTTGTCAATGTAGTAGCACAAAATGAAAAACAGCTTGAATTTCTGTTGACATCTGCCTATATTACTTAAATGTTGCGTTAAATTCAAGTCAATTGATATAATGTATCATATAAAGGTTTGCAGGTATTTAATACATTGTTGGAGAAGGTTCTACAGCTTTTAGAATTTTTGGAAAATATAGTTTATTTAAGATATTTATGCTTAATATAGTATAATAATTACAGATAGTTACTTGGCATTATTTATTCAAGCTCATTATTGTTAGGTTCTTATAATGATTTATCTCTTAAAATTTTTATACTATAAGGCGTTAAGGTGAATCAAAGTTATTTAGAGCAACATTTAAGGATAAGATAAAAGTTGAAAATTTATTATATTTATATATTAGTTCTACTCTATGATCAATAATGTTTTTTTAAATAAACGAATAGCAACTTCCTTGTTATTTTGCTGGATAATTATATTTTTTGCTGTTGAAGCCGGATATGCCTATTATCGCGTAGTGGATGAAACGGAATATCTCTTTTTTCACAGGGAAAAAGCTTCAGCGACATGGGGCAAAGGGGAAAAATATTTCGCATTGTATGATAATTTCAGCTTTTTTTTCGCAAAACACCATAATGAGCCTATTATATGCTATGATTCTGATAATTTTGTGCCTGCCGATAAAATTGCCTTTAACCTTCCAGTAAATATTACGATAAAACGATCAATAACGCCTGAAAACCTGCTTACAAATCTTATTTATGCTAATCTCAAATTAAAAAAACAAGTTGAAGAATACGAAGCACTCCAAAAAAGAGCTAATGAGCTCCTAAAAAAACTAAAAATTCCTTTTTTAGAATCAGATAAAATTTTTCAGCAAGAATCAGATAAAAAGAGCTCTATTTATAAAGAAATGCAGAACCTGAAACAAAAGCACCGGGAAATTATAAGAAAACTTAAATCATCAGCCGCATTGCATGGAAATGAAAATCTATCGGCTATAGGCAGTACTAAATTTCCGGCATTTTTGCATAGCAAACAAAAAACATCTAAAGGATCAGAGCCGTTAGACAGTTTTGCACATTTCAAAGCAGAAACAATGACAGTTGATCCGGCTATAATGAACGAATATAATTATGGAAATAGAATAAAAACATCTTTTGATGAAGACACTTCCCTGCCCTGGATATTCAAGAGGTTATTGAACGCCGTACAATATGTTGTATCACACAAAATTGAGGTGCTTTTATTATTATTTTCGACTATAATGTTTATAACTATCTTACTGTCAATATTGCGTCGTCGTCGTTGAATGAATCAAAAACTTTAAAAAATGCTAAATTACTCTCACAATACTTCAAGAAACCGTTTCTGGATAGCAGCTATTTGCCTGCTGTTTTTTATTAGCATCGGCTGCATGGAAAGTTCTGAAGAACATTTTGAGAACCTGGATAAAGAAGCAGATAACTATTATGCCCGTCGTAATTATAAAGCCGCCCTTAAAACCTGGAAAAAGGCTTTGACCATCCAGCCTGATTCATCGGCTGTATATCGCAAAATCGGCAATACACACTTAAGGCTGGCCAACCCTTTAAAGGCGGCAGAAGCATTCAGAGATGTGATCCGGCTGCAGCAGGATGCATGGGATGTTAAGCTTGAGCTGACAAAACTGAATTTAGCTTCCGGAAATATTAACTCAGCAGAAAGTATCTTAAAAAAACTTATCATTGAACTTCCTAATGAACCATCAATATATCTTTTCCAGGGAGACTTGATGTTGATTAAAAACAAGCTGAAAGAAGCTGAAATATCATATCATAAAGCAGTTACACTTAAACCGGATTTTGAGCTCGCTTTAATTAAACTGGCAACCTGCTATTTTATTCAAGATAAATGCGAGATTGCAGAAAAAACTTATAAAATCCTTTCTTCATTGAAACCTGCATCTATTGAAGTTCTTATTCAAATGAGTAATTACTGGAAGTTAAATGAAAATTTAGAAAAGGCAAAAGAGTGCCTTCTTAAAGCCGTCCGTCTGGAACCTGAAGACCTTTCTCTTCAAAAAATTCTGTTAGATTTTTATTATGATACCCGTCAATATAAAGAAGCTGTCCAAACAATAAATGAGATTTTAAAAAAAGCACCTGACAAAAGAGATGTTAAGAAGCTTTTGGTAGAAATCATGCTCTTTCAAAACAAAACCCATGAAGCGCAAATACTTCTTGATGAACTTTCAAAAGGAAAAACACTTGATCCGGAACTATATTTACTTAAAGGGAAATACCATCTTATTACAAAAAAACATATCCTTGCAACAACCCAATATAAGTCGTTTGTAGAAGTTAAACCAAATATTTCACTCGGCCATTATATGTTAGGACTTGCCTATATGTCAGGAGGTCAAACCCATCTTGCCAGGCAAAGCTTAATGCGGGCTCTTATGCTTGATCCATATTTATCTGAAGCAGAGCTGGCTTTGGCTGATATCTATTACAAAAACGAAAAATTTGAGATATGCCTTGAACATGTAAGCAGGGTATGTGCCAGAGAACCTGAAAATTTTCGGGCATATATGATTAAAGGGAATGTGCAACTTGCTCAGAAAAAATATGATAAAGCGATGGCAAATTTTATAAACGCCGGACAGTTGCATCCTCAGGCTTTTGCGCCATTATATTTTATGGCTATGACTGCAGAAAAGTCTAATCAGATCAAGGAGACAATAAAACTTTACAGCAGCTTGCTGGCAGACCATCCTAACCTGGCGGATGCAGCACTCAGGTATGCGCGCTTTATTATAAAGGCAGGAAAAATTGAGGAGGAAAAGCACATCTTTGAAAAAGCCATACAAAATGTGCCCAAAAGCGGATATCTTTATCTCATTCTTGGGGAAATTTATCTTGCATTAGATAATACGCTGAAAGCAAAGGATTGTTTTAAAAATGCGATTGCCCTTAAGCCGGATTTGGTGACTTCTTACCTCAGGCTGGCAGCAATTCATAAAAAAAAACAAGAGTTAGATGAAGCAAAGAAAATATTAAAAGCCTGTATTGAACATATTCCTGATTTCCCTGAGGCTTATATAGAACTGGCATATATCTACAACCAGGAGTGGCAAATTAATAAAGCCGTTTCTACGCTTGAAACAGGTATTGCAAAAAATCCAAAGTCCGTATATCTGGCCAATAATTTAGCATGGCTTTATCTGGAACAAGATAAAAATATTGATAAAGCCTTTACTCTTGCTCAAATCGCCCATGAATATCGTCCCAATGATCCATCAATAGCTGATACTCTTGGATGGGCTTATTACAAAAAAAACTTTTTTAATCAGGCATTGTGGATTCTAAAAGAGGCCATTAACAAGGCCCCGAACAACTCCTTGATTCATTTTCACATGGGCAAGGTATTATACGCTATGGGAAACACATCGGCCGCTATATCCAGCCTTAAAAAAGCTATATCCTTAAACTTAGAGCAGCCGTATGAAAAAGAAGCCAAAACATTACAACAGCAGCTTCAGAAGCTTATCGAAAAAACAGATGATTTGGAAGACGCTCCTGATTCCCTTTTAATTTCTCCATATCTACAAATATCAGATTTTGCCTTGACAGAGATGCCCAAACGCAAAGACTGAGCCTCTTGCAAAAACAACGCCGATCAGCAAGCACTATCACATAATGAGCTACGGCTCATACTACTGTACAATATATGGCGCAGGCAGCGTGGTTTTATGTGTTTCTGCACGAGGATAGGTTAACATAATACGATAGTTAAATCTTATCCTGATCACACTAAAGGGGATGGGGTTCTATCGTGCTTTTCCGAAAAAAAGACTACGATGCGCAGTTGCTATCGACTCGGAGAGGCTGTGATCCCGCATGCCACCGAAGACGCAGGGATCGAGTCGTCCCGGATTCTTGCGGAAAGAACTTTGACTTGATGCTGCTCTTTTATCATGATGGGTCCTCTTAACTTCTTTTTCTCCCATGGTGTTCTGACATCGGCCACCAAAGTCAACTCCGTACAATCTTCAGCCTGTAACAGCGCCTCGCGCGTGAGGGGAAAACGGCGCCAGCGGAGAATAAGGCTTGCCTTTTCTCCTTCTTGCAGAGGTGATTTCAAATGCCATTGTTGAGGAGGCCCCCCTATTTGCATGGAAACACAAATTTGTCCCTTAGAGCGCTTGCCAATCTTAAGGTTCAGGTTTTCGGAAACAATGGACGGCATGAGGCCATCTTCACCAGCAATAAATTCGACTTTGATCGTTCCATGTTCAGACAATTTGCGCAGCCTCAAGAGGTCTATTTCCCAGCCCTTATTTTTTTTTTTGGCTTTGCGCACCAAAACTTTCCTGTCAGAAACGGGGCCAGTTCGAAAAGAAAGCCGCCCGAAGATTTCTGTCAAATCCGTGCCGTTTCCATACGGATCCGTAAGAACGGGTCGGTACACATAGGTAGCATCGGGCTCAAGATTTCGCAATATCACATTAGGCCGCGTGGAATAAATCGGCCAAAGGGCAACCTGTTCACTATTTTTACCTTCCTTTGAGTAAAAAACAGTAAGCACGGCCACCTCAGGATTAATCTTCGTTGAGATAACAGGAATTGTCATAGTTCCCGCAAAGTTTCCCATTGCAGGTTCCAGAGCAATTCTTATGCTTTCTTTTGCGACCACCG
>JAJSZP010000014.1 GCA_030262775.1 Deltaproteobacteria bacterium
CACCCAACAGTAAAAAAACAACTTAAATCAATACTCAAAGAACTTTACGAAAACCCGTATCTTGGAAAGCAGTTGCGGGACGAACTGATCGACTTCAGGTCATTAAAAATGAAACGCTACCGAGCAATATATCAAATTGATAACCGGAATAAAGAGGCAATTATATATGCAATTGGACACCGCAGAAATATTTATGATATAGTCACTAAACTTGTAACGAAACACTGATCTCCGACATCTGTCTTCTCATCTTCTAACCTTCTTTCCCAGTCTGTGTGAGTCTGTGGCTAATTATCTCTGCTATCTTTGCGCTTTTTTGCGGCTAATTACCTGTTCACCATTCCACGGATTGCCTGAACAATATCTTTGGTTGTTGGATAATATAGCTTCTCCAGAGCTGAACTGGCAGGTGCCGGAAGATCAGGTAATGTTACCCTGACAAATGGCGCTTTGAGAGAGTCAAAAGCCTCCTCAAAAACAAAAGCCGATATTTCCGCGGCCATGCCATAAGTTTTCCATCCAGGATCAGCCACAGCCAATCTGCCGGTCTTTTTCACAGATTCTAACACAAGGTCTTTATCAAGAGGTTTAATTGTTCGAAGATCTATTACTTCCACCTTGATATTTTCCTTGGCCAATTCTGTTGCTGCCTCCAATGCATAACGCATAATAAAGGATATTGCTACCAGAGTCACATCATCGCCTTTTTTACGGATTGCAGCTTTTCCGATAGGAACTTCGTATATCTCTTCAGGAACAATCCCTTCGTCGCCGTGCAACCATCGATCATCAATATATACTACAGGATTATCATCTTTTATAGCTGAAATCATCAACCCTTTTGCATCATAAGGCGTTGAGGGCATCACCACTTTAAGCCCCGGGATATGCCCCAAAATGACATGAAGCGCCTGAGAATGCTGGGCCGCCTGTTCTCCGCCCCTGTTAATTATTCCCCAAAATACAATCGGTACGGACAATTTCCCGCCATTCATGTAGTACCAGTTGGCAGCCTGGTTAATAATCGGATCAAGCGCATACATCATAAAATCCATGCGGGGATGCACCACCACAGACCGCATTCCTGCCATGGCAGCGCCAACCGCAGCGCCGGTCACCGCATTTTCAGAAACAGGGGTGTCAATGACCCTGTCCGGGCCGAACCGCTCCAGAAGCCCCCTGGCGGTATTGCCGACATACCAGGGGCTTTTAACTCCCTGGCCGATTAAAAAAACAGATTCGTCCTCTTCCATCATCTGATGAAATGCTTCATTTGCCGCCAAACTATATTGAAGTTTTCTATTATTTAAAGACATAGACACTCAACTCACTTTCTGCTGGATAAGGACTATTATTGGCAAAAACATGCGCCTCACGAACTTCTTGATCAATTTCCTTCTTTATTGCAGACACGTCTGATTCATTCAGCATACCGTCGTCCAAAAGGCATCTTTCAAAATTAATAACCGGATCTTTCTTCTTCCACATATCAATTTCTTCTTGAGGCCGGATATCGGTATGCGCACCCTGTATTTTATCGTCCGGTCCCACATGCCCACGAAGACGGTAGGTCATGGCTTCGATAAAAAAGGGCCCGCTTCCGTCCCTGCAGGCGGCCACAGCCTCTTTTGCCGTCTCAAAAACCTCCAGCACATTGTTTCCATCCACACGAACATTCGGGATATTAAAAGGCTTTGCTATATCGGCGATGTCGCAATCAGGCCGGCATTCCGCAACAGGCATATGTGTTGCGTAAAAATTGTTTTCACAAACAAAGATAATGGGCAGTTTCTTCAGAGCTGCAAGGTTCATGCATTCAAACAAGACCCCCTCATTGGTTGCTCCATCGCCGAAAAAACTAACGGAAACCCGTTTTTCTCTACGTATATGAGATGCCAGCGCAGCGCCTACAGCCAGTGAAATAGTTCCCGCCACAATTGGAGCAGCGCCCATCATCCCCTTTTCAGGATCAATCAAATGCATGGAACCGCCTCTTCCCCTGGAACAACCGGTCTCCTTTCCGTAAATTTCCGCAACCAGCGCATCAATCCGGCCGCCCTTTGCAACAAAATGTCCATGGGAACGATGATTTCCAAAAACACAGTCCGTATCATCCAGCGCAGCACAGACCCCCGCAGCCACAGCCTCTTCACCGGAGCATAGATGAACCGGGCACCGAACATCTCCATTAAGAATCGGCGCTACAAGACTTTCTTCACAAACACGGATTCTTAACATTGTCCTGTATAGCTGCCGCAAAAAAGCTTTAGAATATTTTTTCATAAGATATCCATCTACAGATTAAAAAACATTAATTTATCCACGAATTTCACAAATTATCACCAATTATATTCATAGATTACGCAAAGTACCGCAAATTAATAGTGGAATACGCAGTCCATTCCTCCAGGATGCTTAATGCCTTTAATAGCTGATAAAGGGGTCCAGTTCTTCCCTGTGCTTCATCCCGCGAAAAATTTCATAAGGAATATCAAGATGAATAACGGGTTCCGGTTAGAAATATTGGGAACTCCATTCTGCAGATCGGGAAGTAACCGCAGAACTAGCTCCAGGAGGAGGAGATGGCACAAGCTGATCCTCTCTTTTTGAAACGCGTATCACATCAGCCGGTGCATTTAACCATTTAAGCAATCTACTCACTCTAAAAAGAGCCTTTTCCCGTGAAAAAAGAGCAACTACCGTCAGTAGCACAAGGAAATAATCAAGCAGAACAGATTGATGTTTAACATAAAGCAGACCAAGCCGGCTTTTCCACGGCCTGATCAACTGATTATAATCAATATCAGGATCTTTGCTGTGCTTTAGAATATCGCCTTCATCAGAGAACACTATGGAGGAAAAATCTGTTATCCCTGGTTTAACACTCAACAATCCCTGCTCTAAGTTGGTGTATAAATCGGTCTCCCTCTTCACATTTGGACGAGGACCCACCAGACTCATGTCTCCTTTTAGAACATTCCATAGCTGAGTAAATTCGTCCAGTTTGAATTTGCGAACAAAATGCCCAATGGGTGTAATTCGCAAATCACCAGCGGAGGTGGAGTCAACACCTGTTTTATCGGCATCGGCCACCATGGAGCGAAGTTTGAACATTTTAAAAATTTTGCCATCTTTTCCAACTCTCGGTGCAATATACAATGGCGAATGGCGATCCTGCCGCCATATCAAAAGCATTACCGGTATCAGCAAAGGGCTAAGTACCACCAAGCCGAAGAAAGAACATAGTATATCCAGCATTCTTTTCATCAACAGATCCCGCAGATTTCACAGATTATATACAAATCGTTTATGTTCGAGAGATTTCGAACCGAAATTGATTAAGAGGTCTACTTTCAAGCCGATAAACTCCTTTTCAAGTGCCTCCTGATACACAGCTTCAAGAAATCCGCACCCTGATTCCTTATGTACTTCCATGGCTGCACCGATGATTTTAAATGTCCTTTCATCCCTCATATTTTAATCCGTGTAATCTGTGGAATAGAAGTCTTTAACGCAATCACAAACATACCCCACATCTTCATCACTTAAGGCTGTGTGCATCGGGAGCATGAAAAATCTGCTTGTCATTTTTTCGGTAACCGGCAGTTTAATATTGTCAAACCCAAGTCCCTTGAATTGATGAACAGCATTACCCGCCCACTGGATTATGGTACGAACCCCATGTTCTTCTAAAAAATCTCTGAGATCATCCCTGTGTCCGGATTCGATTTCATAGTTTTGATAAACATCAAAATGTCTTTCGTTCTCATCGGGAGCTGGCGGCAATGTCAAGTCTGCAATTCCCTTAAACGCTTGATGATATATAGATGCTATTTCACGCCTGCGGGCAATATCCTTGTCAAACGTTTTCAGTTTCAAGTTCAAAATAGCCGCTTGTATGTTATCCAAACGGCAGTTGGTTCCCCAGGTTACAACCACGCCTTCTTCATTACGACCGTGATCACGCAACAAGGCAACACGCTTTGCCATGTTATCATCATTTGTGACTACAGCGCCCCCGTCACCAAAGCAACCGAGCAACTTGGCCGGGTAAAAGCTGAACGTCCCGGCCAGACCAAAAGTACCAGCACATTTACCCTTATACATAGATGACAGCGCCTGCGCTGCATCTTCAATTATGACCGGACCATGCTTATCTGCAATCGCCTGTAATGCATCCATATCGCATGTCCGGCCATTAAGCTGGGTAGGCATTATAACCCTGGTTTTATCTGTAATAGCGCTTTCAACACTCTTGGGATCTATCATATGATCCACACCGCACTCTACTAACACTGGTGTTGCCCCAACAAAATGCACAGAGGCAGCAGTAGCAATATAAGTATGGGACGTCAGAATAACTTCATCACCGTGTCCAACACCAGCAGCACGCAGACATAGCATCAAAGCATTTGTACCATCAGCTACCCCCAGGACGTGCTTAACCCCAATAAGCTCTTTTATCTTTTCTTCAAACTCCTCTAAATCTCTCTGCAAAATGTAAGCGCCCCTGCTCATAACATCATGCAGCGTATCCATTATCTCCTTTTCCTTCACCTTAAATAAAGCAGGATAATTAAAAAACGGAACTTTTACTTTCATTTCATCCCTTCCATAACACCATAATACCTATAACCATGCGGACTTGAGTTAAAATCACAAAAATTTTTGTTGTATTTTAAAAAAACCGAAAAGTGCCGCCCCAATTCTTTTTCTTCGTGCGCCTACACCATATTTAGCAAACCCCGCTTTTTCAACTGCTTTAATAGAAGGAATGTTATTCTCCTCCACAACGGACCAGAACCTGCGGCCCGGTTTCTTATGCAATTCAACAATCTTTTGAATAGCAAAACTCGCAAGCCCTTTTCCACGATAATCCGGCATAGTCCATGTATCGCCGATCTGGAGGTCTTCTTTGCCCATAAATGGAAACCTGAAATATCGAGGCGTAATTACAGACCGATGAATAAGATTATCTCCAGAGTAAATAAGATATAAGCCGTAATCTTGATTCGCAAATAAGTGAAGATGATGCATTACCCACCAGACACCAAGAGGCAACAACGCAACTCCTTTAGGAACAAATTCCAAGGCTGTCGGGTTCCATAATGTAGAGTTAAATCTTTTATCAATTGAGACTTCTTCTTGAGATTGACCGCCAAACACATAATCATATCTGTAAAAAAAATATCTCATTGTCGTTTTCACAATCAAGAACCAGCGTCACTTATCGTTGCCATAAACAAGTTTTTCCATATGATCAGCCATAGGAGGATATATCTTGTCAGCAATGTACTTTTCTTCAAATAAACGTTTTGCATTCTTGCCCATCTGCTCTCTTTTTTCTGGATTATTTTTCAAATAGAGGATGGTATCAACCAGCCCTTGAACATCCCCTGCTTCATACGTTAGGCCACAATCATTTTCTGAAAGGATTTGCTCCAATTCGTCATGCAGACTTGAAAGCACTGGTAAACCTCCAGAGAAGTATTCGAAAGGTTTATTAGGTAGTGACATCTTTGCACTTGAAGAATAAGGTGCCAATCCTACTTCTGAGATCTGCATTAACGATTGAATTTGCTCTATTCCAACCCATCCTGGGAAAATGATATTGTTAAATTCTTTTGCCATGTTTTTGTAGTAAGTTAGGTGAGTTCCATCTCCACACATAACAAATAAAACTTCATCACTTTTTATTTCTTTCAAATATTTAGCGGCATGTATAATATTTTTTATATTAAACTGACGATTTATAGATCCGAAGAAACAGCAAATAAAACGTTGCTTGCTTACGCCTAATTTTTCCCAAAATTTATATAGATCAACCTTCATCTGATCTGTTAATGATTTTTGCTTGTATCCCATATAAAAGATACAATCGTTTTCAGTTTTAGCCCGGTTGGCATAATTTAATCCCCATGCTAAATATTTCGGTGAAATAGCAGTAATACTGATAGCTTTTTCAAAGATATCAGTATTGAATACATCTAATGCCAACTTGCCTATCTTCTTTAGATATTTTGGAAATACATCTACAAAAATATCTGGCCACAAATCGCGGATATCAATAACAACTGGAATATTTTTTTGCTGCCCATAGTTTATTGTAACAGAACATAACCATGACGTCGGCATACCAGAAATAATAATGTCCGGTGGCTTTTCATTTTTTATACGCCGCTTAAATGAATGCGCCAACTGGATATATGATAGCAATCGTTGAAAACCAATATTACGTTTGTATCCCCTGTTATAAATAAGCTTTATTTTATAGTTTTCATTAACTTCATATGTGTAATCAGTATGATATCTTTGCTTTTTATGAGAATGATTAAAGGTAGGCGCCCACCGTGTTACATGATGCCCCCTTGCTGCAAGAGTTTGAGCCAATATACCATAGCGCCACGTTCTCGTTGCTTCATCCATCGGCAAGGTTTCACCTACGAATACTATCCAAACGTTCATAACGCCATATAACCCCTTAAATAAACCACGCAAACATCAAAACCCACTTCCTTGTTTGTATTTCTTTCATAGCCTTTTAAATTTGTGGCTGAATCTGTGAGACTTTTCATATAAGTTCCTGATACAAATCAAGCAGTTTCCGCTCTTCATTCTGCCAGTTGTAACCCTCTTCAACCGCTTTCCTGCCATTTGCACCCATGACGGCCGCAAGTTTATTGTCAGTAAGCAGCGTGTTTACCGCCCTGGCAATCTCATGTTGATTATACGGATCGACACAGATACCGCAGTTATGTCTTTCGATTATTTCCTGCCAGAAAGGAAAATCAGATGCTATCACAGGAATCCCGGCAGCCATATATTCAAACATTTTAACTGGAAGAGAATCTAAGTAATTGATAATGGGATAAAGAGTAACCATGCCGGCCCGGCTTGTTGCAAGAACAGATTTAACCCTGTCCCGACCGACAAAACCAAGCTCGTTCACCTTTTTCCAGCCGGGCTTGTCGATTAATTCAGCACGCAGTGAAGCAGGAGAAAATCTACCAGCCAGGTCCAGCTCGCCATTTATTTCCTCCATAGCATTAACGAGTTCAACAATCCCCCTGACCTTCGCAATAACGCCAATGTAACAGATTTTATTGAGGCGATCCCCCCATTTCACATCAGAACAGGCTAACTCTGTTAGAATTGGATAATTATTTATATCAAGGCTCTTGTCATTAACCTTTTTAAACCTGTCGCGGATATATGGTGTTGCCGTACAGATTGCGGAAAAATAACGCGAAGCTGTATTTTCTACAACCTCAACAAACCAGGCAAGGGGCTTTTTCAAATATTGCGGCAGATAATGCTTACTCATTGTCTGCCTGGGCAAATCCTCGTGGACATCATAAACAACCTTCTTGCAACGCATCCTAAGCAAAAGGCCAACAAGTATAAGCTCGGGGTCATGAAAATGATAGAGACCCGCATCCTCAGCCATCGCAGCACAATATACCTGCCATGCTGTCCGGGTCATCCTCTCAAACCTGCTTTTTGGCTTTGAAAGCGGAACAATCCGTATCCCGTCCACAACATCCTTTTTATCATGCTGTACAACAAGCGTTACATCATAGCCTGCCTTTGCCAGAGACCTTGCTTCCTTATGGAATATTCTGGTGTCAAACAGGGGGTGAACGGATGTTAGGATGCAGACTTTAATCATCAAATTGTTTCACTCATGATACGCTTAATCCCATTGCCTTAACTGTGCGCATGGTTATAACGACGGACTGCCGCCTTAAAAAAGCTTGCAATGGTTTTACGTGGTTTTGACATAACACGCCCCTTCAATCGGCAAGACCAGGTTAAAAACAGGGCTAACAAAAAACCATGAGTCAACATGGATGTAGGTAAATCCGAAGATTGAAAAAGCACAAAAAGAGGAACAAATAATATTGCCCCGGATATTGAACGTTCTCTATTCTTGGCAAGCGCATCAACCATGCTTAGTAATAAGCCAACCAAGAAGGCATAAAAAATCATCCCTGCAAAACCAGCGTGCATATATCCTGTCCCCAACCAGCCTGTATTTGCTCCCGTCAGCTCATTGTTGTAATAGTGATATCCGATCAGATGCGAAGAATCGAGTTCGTAAGGATATTCGACCAAACCAAATGTTAATTTGCTTTGAGCCAGTATCACATGCTGGTGTGTGGAAAAAAAATCATAATATACAAAATTGAGGTGAGCCGGCACAAAATAGACCCGGCGCAAAAACAGCGAACCCACAATGTTGTTTGAATCGCCGATATAAAAATCTGCCAGCGATACAAGAATGACCAGAATGTAGCCTGCGAGCAGCAACTGTTGTATCAAGCGCCGATTAGAACTCATAACAAAATAGATGCCAAGCACGAGAAAAGGATAAAACAATGGCCCTTTGTGATTTGTCAGGGCAAACATCATCACACTCCCGGTCATGGCCAAACCTGCGATGAACCATTTCCGGCGATAGACTGCGAGCAGCAGTACAAATGGCAGCAAAACCTTGGAGACCATCGGAGAAAAATATCCATATATCCGCGGCAGGTTCTGAGCCGCAAGGCTGCGATACTCATATACTTTCAATAAATTTAGATTAAAATACTGAAGACCTCCCTGCAAGACAATGCTTAAAATATAAATCGCAACAATACTCAAAAGACCCCACATCATTATGGGGACGGGAATTATATCCCCTTTGATCTTGGGCAGTTTGAATTTGCGGACATAGCATACAACAGCAAAAGCCAAGAGCACAAAATAAAAATATGCTCGCGGAAGGTCCGCCGCACTATACAGCACAAGCATCGGCACAACAGGCAGCAGAAAATGTACATGAATAAAAAAATCTGATGGTCGTTTAACCTTTACAGGTAGACTCAATGCAAAGAAAACAATCGCTAATAATGCTTCAAATGCCTTTATTCCATTTGGCGCCCATTCAAAGCCCATATAGCTATAGATCGGCACGATAAACCTGGCATACCCAAACCACAATAAGGCAAATGCGATAAAGTACAAAAGAAAGATTTTTAGCTTGGCATCAATTGTGATAGCTACTTGGCTCATGCTAATTTTCCGATCTGTTTCATTGTCTTGCAAACTTCATTCATTGTAAGAACAACCACATCTTGATCCCTTGCTATGGTATCCAATATATTTTTATACACCTTGCCCACGCCTGAAGCAGCTTCTTCCCGGAAATGCTCCTGGTGAAAATCAAGAACCAAACATCCCCCCACAGATTTAGTTAATTCAAGATATTGATTGAACATATTCATGTAACTTTCTATATCTGCTATCGGATTTGTATCCATTAATTGAAAAGGAACTTCCAATAAAGAATGTTCTCTAATAGGTTGATAAGGCAAGCAAGTTCCAGCCCTAAAGCCTTGAAAACCTGAGCCCCATCCCATGTTGGATGAATAATTAAATCCAGCCTGAGCATATATTTCCCAGGAATCTGGAAATCTGACCCTCAAATAATGGTGACGACACCCTGATATCTCTTTTTGAATAACATCTTCCAGCCTTTGTCTTTGTTTTTTTAAGGAAGAGAGCGATAAAGGATCGTGATAATCTGCATGAAGTCCAATTTCCCATCCACCTTCTAACAGTTTTTTAGAGACCTCGGCAACCCTTGGATTTTTTACACTGTATCTTCGCCCTTCCCTGCTTAATCCATGACACAAGCTCATAAAAAAAAATGTGGAGCGAAATCCGTGGCTGTCTTCCAACTCCTGAATTTGGTCAAATGAGTCCATGGGATCAAAATTCAATTTTCTGAACTGAACCCACTTCTTAAGCGTTGAAATCCATTTGTCAGCCTCTTGCTGATTATTTCCAAGTCTTGCGCTGACCCAACGCCAATACCAGTTCATCCTCCTTAACCATAAGTAAGATAAACCATCTATTGCGTCTACATCGTGAGTCAGGCACACCGCAAATTTCTTGCCTTCAGGCCAGATACTCCTCGTTTTTAAGTCTAGTTGGTTAAGAATGTAAAGAATCAACTCATCAATAATTGGTGACTGATCTAATCCATTTTGAACTAAAAAACTTTTATCATGATCAAAACGTCCCCATTTATCAAGAGTTGCATCTCCATATTCTTCTTTCCGAGAAAGAATGCTATGGACAGCATTGACCACTTCACTCAGAAAAACTTGTTTTTTCTGTTTATTTCCAAGCAGGAGATAATATTTCTGAGGAATGCTAATTGGGGGGTCAGATGGGTCTATGTTAAGTTTATTCCCGGTGAGAAGATGGATTCGATTGTACAAAAAATCAGATGTCATAATACCTGAATAAACTTTTTAACTATCATTAGAAAACGTCTTATAGGTTCTAAGAACCAGATAAACAGCGATATTAATCCAGGCTTCACATCTTTGGTCGACCACATTGGATCAATTATCATTTTCTTGTCTTTATAAGGGGCATACCATTTACTAAATATTCTCCGCGGGCTTAAGATTCTCCTGGAAAAAGCATTCATGACTTCATAAAGAAAGTCATCAATTAAGCGGGCCCAAACCCAACCTGATTTTTGTTTGGAATTAAAACTTGAATGATAAAATTTATAATGACAGAGATCTTCAAGTGCAATTGCCGGCAAATTTAATCCCATTAATGTGGCTGCATAATTTAACATTCCGGGTCGTGGGTTAATTTCAATCAAGTATAGTTGTTTATTTTCCTGATGCCTCTTAAATTCAATATCAAAAAACCCGCGAAACTTTAATTTGTTCAACAAAATCTCCTTATTCAGTTCTATAAGGTCATCATCACAATTTTGGATCACTGCTACGTTAGTACAACCAAGTTCTCTTCGAGTTTGCCTTAATTTCATATACTGACTGGCCCATATCTTTTCATTATTATCCACATAGCCTTGGAGTGAAACCAGATTCTCAACTGAACCTGGAACAAATTCTTGTGCTAAAATTGTTACATTTGGCCCTTCCTGGCCAAACCTTTCTGCCCATAATAATAGATCCTCATAATCATAAAAAATCCTGTAAAAATTGAATCCTAAACCATCATCCCCGACGCCTTTTGTCTTGGGTTTAACAACAACAGGAAAGGTTAACCTGGAAACCTCCCTGAAAAAATTCTCCCAGTCTGTCCCAGATAGAAAATTAATACTTCTGGATACCAGAACTCCATTTTTGTTACACCAAAAAGCAAATTCATCTTTCGCAAGGCACAATTTAGTAGTATCAGGGGAACAAAAGGGATAAACAGCGCCATACTTCCTGTATTCCTTGCCGTAATCAAGCAGTTCAACAACCCAGGCTTCATCAGTAGGGATCAGCAAAGCAGTTTTATTCAGTTGACCAAGCTTGTTAAGAATTTGTTCACGGCTTCTTCTATTGGGCTCGCCATTATCAGAAATAATCCATGCACAACTGATATATTGAGAATATCTAGCCGGGGATATTCTGCGACCACAGATCAATATGGGAAAAATTCCTATCTCCCCAAGACTGCGAATTAGACCATATCCATTATACCCACCGCCGATTATTATGGGTTGAGCTGTTCCATTTTTAAACTGTTTTTCTTTACCAATCTTCAATTGCTTTGATTTCCTATAGACTTTCAGATAATTCATTTCACAAGGATAGAAGGAAAAATCTTAGCAAGTCGTGCTGATGTGTACGTCGTCGAGGATTGTGACTGATAACGCAGTAAAATGAATTACCTGAAAGTCTATACTTTTAATAATACAACGAGACGATCACCAAACGTTATTTGTCTCCAGATTGACAATAGCCAAATATTTTTATAGAAATCGCTACTTCTAATTGATGCCGGAATTTTTCCAGAATTGCGGAACAAATCAATAACAGGATATGACAAATAAGCCACTTTTTGGATGCTACCATATGGCTGCAATAATCTTATTATTTCCTCTTTGGAATACCATCTTATACGATATAGTCCATCACCTTGATGGGCCTTCCTATAAAATCGATATTGATTTATGATATCGTTCTTGTTGTGAACCACAACTAAAAGGTACTTCTTGCTTATTCGAACCTGTTCCGCAATAAGTTTATTTATATCTTTATTTGAGTTGAAACAAATAAAAAATCCATTATGAAAAACCAGGTCAAACTTATCTTGGGGAAAGGAAAATCCAAATGCATTTTCCTTTTGGAATTTCAGTCTGAAATTTCGACTTGAAGCGCGTTTTTTGGCCGCACCAAAACCATATTCATACATATCTGTTGCTATAACATCATAAAACATAGATAAATATAACGATGACACACAACTTCCAGCAGCAACTTCACAAATTGATTCAACATTCTGCATTACTCCACGCAAAATCCAATTATGAATCAATAATCCAAGCTTAGGCTTTTCAGTCATATATTTTTGCAGCTTATCATCCCATTGTTGCTTCCAAAAATCTTCTTTTTTAAAAGACCCAAATGATTGAACAGCCGTTGATTCCTTCACAATCTCTACTTTAACCTCCACGTTTATTTACCATCCCTGGTTAAGCCTATTAATTTTTTTAAATACGCAAAGGCCATCCTCCGCTCTGCCCCACTCCAATAAACAACCAGTGACAGGACTATAACTGCAATCAAAAAAAGGATTATCCCTGCTAACCCTTGAGTAACATATTGCTTTATAAGCCAACCTGATAGAATTGTTAATAGTGCAAAACCAAGGTACTTGGAGACATTGTTTTTTATTGCCGTCAGCCCCTCCATCCGATAAAGACAAATATTAACAATCCAATAACTGGTAAATGCAAGTACTACAGAAAAAACAGCGCCTTTAATACCCCACATTGGCACAAGCACAATAAGCCCGAGCAGATTCACAATAACCTGGGTAACAGAACTCCATAATACCTTCCATTCTAAACCTATCGCCTTCAGAGGAGCAGAATATGGGGGAATATAATAAAGCAGATATCCTAATGTCAGTATTTGCATATATGCGGCACTGACCGCAAGATGATCCCCAAATATTAATCTACATAAGGAATTTGCAAAAAAAAGGGGGATAATTAGAATAGTTAAAGTAAAAAATGTGCTTAACTTGTGAAGCATATCCAGTTTATTCTCAATTGCCTCTTTTGTTCTGTATCTTTCTGAAGCAATGTATGGAGAAAAAAATTGAATGCAGCACTGGTTTCCCAACACAAGAAGCGTGAATGGTTTAAATGCGCCATTAAACACACCAATCTGATAGCTGGTTAAATAAACAGGCAGTAAAATATTCGTCAGATTGGCCCCCAAACGGTAAATTACGCTGTCAAGACCAATACCGATGGAACGCTTAAATAAATAAAATGTCTGCCCCCTTTGCATCTGTGGTTTTGTTAAAAATCCCTTTTTGTAAAGTAGCCATAGTATAACAACAAGCCCCACACCCTGACAGCAGGACCATACTATGGCTATCTGCCACAGTGGCTTATGGAAATATATTGTTGGGACCACAAAAATAATGGTTGCAAGCAAAACTCCAAAAGCAGGTATTGCAGTAAAACTCATTTCTTTCATTCCCAAAAAAACAGCAGCAAAGAGGGATCTGGCTCCCATCATCCAGTATCCAAAGCCTAACATTATGATTATAAGAACTATTCCCCAGTGATACTTTAATACGAATAAGGCAATAGCTATAATGAAAAAACCTGCTATAGAAAAACTTGCAAAAACGATAACCCCTGAAACTATAATGCCGCTCATTTTTTTCTTTGCTTCCTTATCTATAACAGCCGCTTCATAGCTAACAGCATTTGCAACTCCAAAGGTTAAAAATATCCCGAATGCCCCCATAAAAGAAGTGGCTACGGAGTATATGCCAAACTCTTCAACACTATAGAAACGCCCTAACGACAAAATTATAATAACCGGAATGGCCATACTAAGGATTTGAGTAAGCCATACCGAAACAAAATTGGTTAGATGTTTGAGGTCAGTCATTTCAAATGAATATCCTTACAATTCTTAGAATATGCGGCATAATACTATAGACCTTTAGCTAATTAATTGCACGGCGTTATCGGTCAAAATCCTTGACAACGCACCCTACCCTACTGTATAATTTTGCTCGAATTTTTTCCTCTATCCTTGTGCAACTCTATCTTGTTTCACAACATAGGGTGTCAATGCTTGAATTGTGAATTAGGGAATCGCAGCAAGCTGCGGGGAATTAAATCCTAAAAAAGAGATTAAAATTTGAGACTGACGCAAAAATTGGGGAAAATAGCAGTTTTCGTTCATGCACTATCTATAATTCTACAAATTCGTTCAATATCATTGTCCTCTAAATACGGATGCATAGGCAGGCTGAATATTCGCTTTGAACAATCCTCACTCACCAGCATATCCCCCTCCTTGTATCCAAGATATGAAAATGCTGTCTGAAGATGCAAAGGCTTTGGATAATATACTGCGGTTGGAATTCCTTTTTCCTTGAGAGCTCTCTGAATTTGTTTTTTTCTATCTGAGAGGACCGAATATTGTGCCCAGGCGCTTTTGTATCCTTCGGGTACGCATGGAGCATGAAGCGTAGGGCATGGAGCCAAGAGTTTTGTATATTTTGATGCGACCTGGTTTCGAAGATTTATCTCTTGAGGGAATATATCGAATTTGGCATTGAGAATGGCGGCCTGCAAGGTGTCCAAACGGGCATTAAGGCCTATTCGGGTGTTGTCGTATTTGTGTCCTCCATTGCCGTGGACGCGAATAGAGGCAAATTTTTTGCCAAGTTCATCACTGTCCACGAATACAGCCCCGCCGTCACCATAACAGCCTAAAGGCTTTGCCGGAAAAAAAGAAGTACAGCCGATATCAGCCAGAGAGCAGGCTCTTTTGCCTTTGTACTCTCCTCCAAATCCCTGAGCAGCATCCTCAATAACAAACAGGCCTTCTCTCCTGGCGATAGGATTAATGCGGTCATAGTCGCACGAAAGTCCGAACAGATCGACGCTGATCATGCCTTTCGGCGTGATAGATGATAGCTCCTGGCTGATAGCCACTGGTAAGGGATAAATTGATGAGTCGCGACGCTTAAGTGCTCTGATGGCCAGTTGCAGGTTATCAGGATCCATGTTGAATGTTTTTGGATCTATATCGACAAATATCGGTGTAGCTCCCATGAGACTGATGACTTCGGCTGTGGCAATGAAGGTGAACGGCGTGGTGAAGACTGCATCGCCAGGACCGACGTCCATAGCCATGAGGGCTATTAACAGAGCATCTGTTCCTGAAGCACAGCCGATGCAGTGTTTCATACCGACAAAGGCAGCCAGCTTTCCCTCAAGTTCTTTAACTTCCGGCCCCATGATATATTTGCCGTGCTCAAAAACAGCATCCATGCGGGCACGTATGTCTTTTTCAAGATGTTTGAACTGTGTCTTCAAGTCAATAAACGGTATCATAGAAACTCCTTTGAAGTTGAGTTCATAAGCTCGTAAGTTGGTACCTGAATTTTGCACTAACTACGAATAAAAAATGAAGAAACCATCTTGGTTTCCTGTTATATAAAGCTGTTACATCAAACAGCGCAAAGGCCGGAAAAATCTGAGTAAGTCGTGCTGATAGTTCACCGAGGTGATTTACGTATCACAAACTCACCTCTTTTAATCCGGTTTCACTTTTCTGATACGATTTACCGCATGAAAGGCACTTGAGATCGTCTGTAAGCCGCTCCCCGCACTCACAGACCCAGCCAATCTGTTTGGCCGTATTGCCCACAAATAGGGCATGATCAGGCACATCTTTTGTTACCACAGCGCCGGCCCCGATAAAGGCATAGCGGCCGATGGTTACTCCGCATACGATGGTAGCATTGGCGCCTAAGGTTGCCCCCTTCTTTACAGGTGTGGGACGTACCTGATCCATCTTTCTGATTTCAGCGCGAGGATTATAAATGTTGGTAAAAACAATAGAAGGACCGCAGAAAATGCCGTCCTCCAGAGTTACACCTTTATAAACCGAAACATTATTTTGTATCTTGCAGCCCTTGCCAATGGCTACGTCAGGGCCTATTGCGACGTTTTGACCAATATTGCAATTTTCTCCTATATTGGATCCGGAAAGGATGTGGGAGAAATGCCAGATTTTCGTGCCCGAACCGATTGTTACGTTTTCGTCTATTTCTGCTGAATGATGCGCAAAAAAGCCCTGCCCAATGCCCACCGACCTCTTATCTTCTTTTTTTCTCTCCCTTTGTCCTCCGTCGGACAGAAGGCTTTCGGATGCTTTTTCGAGGATTTCGAGCACTTCCACTCCGCTCCTGGCATTTGCTATCTCAACGGGATCGCCGTTTAGATGCTCTGTAAAGTACTTCAGTTCTTCTGTAAGCGGCATTCCTTTGTCATAGGAAATGATTTCTGTGGGACCGTTGCGTTTGATCGGCTCCCCCTGTATCCAGTCGATCCCCTTTTCATAGAAAAGTATATTTTTGTCATCCGAAGAGTCCTCGTAGGAAAACATCCCCTTTGAACCCACAACCACCATCCTGTGCTCCTTGAACGGATGCAGCCAGTTCACAAATATATGCCCAACTATGTTGTCGGGATAGGTGAGCACCGTCATTGAGGAATCATGTATATGCGGTTGCAAAAAGGCGCCGCCACGGGATAGCACCTCTATAGGGAACCTCCCGATAAAATACTGAAAAACCGATATATCATGAGGAGCAAAACTCCAGAGAATATTTTCTTCCGTTCTTACTGTCCCCAGATTCAAACGGTTGCTGTAGATATACTGAAGCTTGCCTATTTTCCCCCTTTCAATCAATTTTTTGATCTTTCTGATAGCGGGGTGGAATAGAAGAAGATGGCCTACCATCAGGTTCACGCCGTTTTTTCCAGCAAATTCATTAAGATGTGTTGCTTCTTTTGCATTGAGCGTAAGAGGTTTCTCGACAAGTACATGTTTTTTGCGGCTTATGATGAATTTAGCTATCTCGAAATGGGTTTCGGCAGGGGTTGCCACAGTGAAGCCATCAAAATCCTCATTTATCGCGTCCCTGATGCTGGCAAATGTCCTTGCATCGGAATATTTTTCCTTGCATTCGGAGAGCGCATCGCTGTTGGCCTCAACAATTCCTGCAAGACAGCCTATACTATGCAAGGTCTTTATATGATTTTTACCCCAGCGGCCGGCGCCAACGACACAGACTTTTTTATTCATAAAATTCTCCTGGTTGGAACATTTGTTAGGATACGTCAAGGTTTTTATTTATACTTCTTAATGTATTCTACAAAAAAGGCTATAAATACTGCCAGCATGAAACCAACTACACCAGCGAGGGCTATATTGAGCTTTTTATTCGGCTTGATCGGATATGTTGAGGCTTCTGGTTTGCTAATTAATTTAATATGTCCGATATAGCTCTTTTCAATATTTAATCTATATATTTCCGTATTAATATCATTCATATCTTTTTTTAATTGCGCAACTTCAGCCGACATTTTATCCTCTTTTGACTTTAACTCATTAAGCTGATAATTTAATTGGTTGAAGTTAGCTATATTCTGTTGAACAGCCGTAAGATAAAAAAGCGTCAAAATACTGTCTTCACCAGGCTTGCCTTCCAAAATTTTGTCTCTTTGCTGTTTTATCTTTTTGGTATCATCCTTAAACATCATGAGTTCCGGGTTTAATTCGTTTTCCCTCGCTTTAATGTTTTTAAGGACCTCCTGCTTAAAATCTATTTGGTTCTTTTTACTCTGGATCTCGCTCAACCTAAGTAGAATTTCCTTATCTATGCCTTCTGTTTTTGCCTGAATAATATCTTCATAATTATGTGATAGTTCAATCAGTAATTGTTCCAAGACTTTTATGCCGGTTGCGATTTGGTCTTGCGTCCATTCAGAAAAAATTTTAATTAGATCTGTATTTTGTGGATTGGTAACCTTAAACTTAACTTGTATCTTACGGGAATTGATATTCAGATTTTTTAGTATTCGTGAGTTATAAATCCCGCTTTCTATCTTTGCTTTTATATTTTTCGCTGAATCCAGATACATGGGGCTGCCATTTTCATCCATCCCAATAATACCTGGTTCAATAGCCGTAAAAACCTTATAAATCTTTGGCGTCATGAAACTGACCACCCCTGCTGTAACCATGCAAACAAAGGTAATCAGAATGATTATCCACTTCCATTCCCATAGCACACGCAGCAGATTGATTAATTCGATTTCATCATCGGGGTAGTAGTTGTCTTGTGCGAAATTTTGCTGTTGAGGCTGGTTAGTCATTTTGTTTTCCAGAGGTTTTTAATTCGGTAGCTTATTTTTTTGTCACAGAGCTACGCAGAGATTTTTTACTTTTTTGTAAATCTGAATATGTCCATTGTATTTAATGCCAACCCGGCATATCTGAAAAATGTTCGATTTTGCACAGGATCTCACTATTCTTCCTTATCAAGATTTTGCTTATGCTTTTATTGTTTCAGATCCATCGAATTTGGGTTGAAACACTGTGGTAATCAAACCCTGTTTTAGCAAAAATCTAATCACATCATCCACACATTGCGGCAAACTTAGCTTGTCTGTATCAACAATAAGATCAGGATATTCAGGCTTTTCATAAGGATCGGATATGCCGGTCATGTTTGTTATTTCGCCAGTTCTGACTTTTTCGTAAAGGCCTTTTGGATCACGTTTTGTACACACTTCAACACTACATTTGACATAAACTTCATAATAAGGCCAGCCAACCATTAGCTTACACACATATTCCCGACTTTGCTTATACGGGGTAATAAAAGCGGCAAAAACAAGCAAACCGGCATCCACCATAAGTTTGGCCACTTCAGCAGTGCGCCGGATGTTCTCTTTTCTGTCTTCAGGACTCAAACATAGGTCCTTATTCAGACCGGTCCTGATATTATCTCCGTCAAGCACGTAACTGCGCACGCAAAGGCTGTGCAGCTTTTCTTCAACAGCATGGGCCAAGGTAGACTTCCCGCTTCCTGATAAACCGGTTAACCAAAGCAGGCCACCGCTATGGCCATTTAAAAGCTGTCGATCATCAATGGAAACAGATGACGGAGAAGGAAAAATATTATGGGATGTTTTCATTTGAGTGTAACCTTTTTACGTTTTCTATGTTTTATGCTGCTTTTCTCTCGCAGTAGTCGTCAGCACAATTTCTTGAAGCCCCAGGCTGCTCAGCAATACTTATGCATATGACAAATAAAAAACCGACTTTTCGGTATTTTCATTAATAAGCCAGCGTTTTATGCGCTTTTCAATGCGGTCCGTTTTAATCCCAAGTGGGGTCTTAGGAACGGGGACGAAATAACCTCCCTGTCTTTAACGGTTATGTTTCAGGAGGTTAACAGAAAAGCATTTGCATAGAAATATCTATAGCTAATATTTCTTTATATATCAGATAGTTGTAAAAATATTAAAGAGTGTACAGGAATGAACCTGCTTATTAGATGTTAGTTTTTTCACCAATATCGTAATAAACTGGAGAAAAAATGTCTACAGTTTTTATTTTTAAGTTTTTCAGATAGTTACAGCTATAGTTGATATTTGCGCAAAAAGGTTGCACTCTTTTCATTTTATTCAATAGTAACTATCTTGCTATTTGTCGCTCCATTTTTTATAATATCAACTAAAATCTTCTCTGTCGAGTCAATTGAGGTAACCAAAATTCTGTCGAATGAGAGTGAATTAAGACAAACGGGATCTAAAACTAAATATCCCAAAAATTGTTTGCCGGCCTTTAGCATATCTACAACAGCAACCATCTCAATTGATGTTTCCTGTAAAGATATATATGCAATTTCAGCAAAATAACTAGCTCCATAAAAAACAATTAGACCGACTCCCTCTGCCTCAAGTTTTTGAAAAAGTTTACGGAGTTTGTGGCGGGCTTCCTTGTAAAATTTATAAGAATGCTGGATATACTTATATGTTAATCTTGTCTTCTCAACAGCTCCTTCATGGGTGAGTATATACTTTACTCTATTCTTAGGAATAGTTGTAATCTTGAAGAAGCCTTTGTGGGCAAGACGCTTGATAAACGAATTAACAAGGCCTATGGAAATATTCAGCTTTTTTGCAAGCTCCCGCTGGCTCTGAGCGTGGTTTTCCTCAATTTCTTCAAGGAGTTTTAAGGTTCGTATGTCGTTATGATCCATGATAAAAATAAGACCGTTGCAAAACGCTCAACAGACTTCATATGCTGCCGACTCAAGATATCCTTATATTGTTTCTTTACGGATTGTAATGTTGGGGACTTGCCACGCTTGAGTACACCATTGGCGCGATTTTCTAAAGGGCATAGGTCATTTCTTGCATATTTTGCTTTACTTACAGTTAGTTATGAAATAGTATTATTTATAGGCAGGAACCTCAGGCTAAGTTGAGTAAAATTAAACATTTTTCAAAGGTCTTAAAATGAAAAAATTAAGGGCAAAATTCGGAGAATTTTAGGAAATACCGGATAGCTCCGCTTGGCAAGTTACATAAAGAGACCTTTGCAAAACTGCCATTTTTCAAAGATCTCTAAAGCTTATTGCAAACCCTCAAAAAGAAAAGTTGATTGGAATTGAAATTTACTTAAGAGATTTGATTTAAATTGTTCAGAAATTGAACATGTTTTTTTCTTAATGTCAAGCATAATCAGAATTAAAAATTGATTTCAATTCTTTACTGATGAACATAAAACATTGAATGATATAATTCTCAAATAGTTCAGTTGGCATAAGAATATTGGGCTCATTCCGGTTTGGTTTCACCTGGAAAAAAATGCAAGGAACAACTGAGTTCAGCTATGAAGGGACGTGTCGTTCGGAATCAAATGCTCGACAAACTCATGCCGTTGTTATGGTATGGTCTAACAGACAAAGCGATTGCTCTTCTTAAGGGGGCCCTGTAGCATTGGCAACATAGTTTCATGTGTTTCTGCAAGACGCTCAATATTATAAAAATATTTACATTTTTTAAAGGGGGGAACGCAGCTCTTTACCTTAACTGTTTTTTATGATAATAATTTTTAGTCATTATAACGGGTTGCGATAATATAAAATTTAGCCTAATGAAAATAGCATTTATCCATTATCACCTGAAGACAGGCGGAGTTACAACTGTTTTAAAACAACAGGTAGAAGCCCTCAGAGAAGAATGTGAGGTTCTTGTACTATCAGGAGAATTTCCTGATATATCCTTTCCTGCTGATTCAGTGCATATCCCCGGCCTTGGCTATGACAGCCAATCACAAAAAATATACAAGCCCGAAGAAGTTGCAGATGACATAATAAAAGCTGTTTTTTCAAGATGGGATAATGGATGCGATGTTCTTCATGTTCACAATCCCATGCTTGCCAAAAACATGAATCTTTTAAAAATTCTCAAAGATCTTCAAAAAAGGGGAATAAAGCTTTTTTTACAAATTCACGATTTTGCTGAAGACGGGCGGCCTTTATCATATTTTGCTGAAGAATATGTTTCAGATTGTCATTACGGAGTAATCAATTCGCGAGATTACAATATATTGCTTAACTCCGGTCTGAAAAAACAGGGCCTTCATAAAATATTCAATACAATCAAGCCCATTGATTCTGATAAAAAAAAATCGTGTGCCAAAAACTACGTTCTATATCCCATACGCGCTATAAGAAGAAAAAATATTGGTGAAGCAATACTTCTATCACTTTTCTTCCAGAACAATGAAACTCTTACCATAACGCTTCCTCCTAACAGTCTCTCTGATATTATCAGCTACGGTGGATGGAAAAAATTTGTAAAAGAAAATAATCTTGATGTAGAATTTGAAGCGGGCTTAAAAAAAAAATTTTCACAGCTTGTACTTTCAGCAAAGTTTATTATTACTACAAGCATAACCGAAGGTTTTGGCTTTTCTTTTCTTGAACCGTGGACAGCAAAAAAAAATCTCCTGGGAAGAAAACTCCCTGATATATGCCATGACTTTGAAAAAAACGGGATTGCGTTTGATCATCTTTATGATAGACTTCTTGTTCCACTTGAATGGATAGGCAAAGATAAATTTTATGAGGTTTGGAAGGCATGTATTTTAAGAAACTGTTCACTCTTTGACTTCAAAATTCATGAAGAAGAAATACAAAAATCTTTTACAAAAATAACCGGAAATAACAATATTGATTTTGGACTGCTTTATGAACCGTTTCAGAAACAGATAATTTCTCATGTATTATCAAGTAAAAATAATGCAAAGAAACTAATTAAGCTTAATCCATATCTTTCCCGTCTCGCAAATAGTTTGTTAAACAATAAAGAGTTGATACAAAACAACATGAATGCCGTACTGAGTAACTACAACAAAACAACTTACAAGAAAAACCTGCTGGAAATTTATTCAAAAATAATTAATAATCCAGTCCATCAGAGGCTTGATAAAAACATATTGCTTTCAGAGTTTATAAATCTCGAACAATTCAGCCTGCTTAAATGGAACGATTATGTTGAGTAAAAATCTTATATCAAATTATATCACTCCACTCAATCCGATACCAACTTCTTTAAAAAAAACCGGAAAGATAAACGGAAAGATAAAATGCATACTTTTTGATATTTATGGCACATTGTTCATAAGCGGTTCAGGTGATATTAGCATTGCTGAAAAAAAATCACATAACATACATCTCCTTGAACAATTGCTGTTAAAGTACGGCATTAAAAGAAAACCACATATTGTTTTGGATGATTTGTTCAGCGCCATTAAAAAAAAACATGATAAAATGCGTGGAAAAGGCATTTATTTTCCGGAAGTTGAAATTGATAGTATATGGACGAGTATTTTAGAAAATAATGATTTGAATTTTATCAGAAGGTTTGCTGTTGAATTTGAAATGCTTGTCAATCCTGTATATCCAATGCCTCATAATAGGGAGCTGCTTTTGGGATGCAAAGATTCAAAGATTCTGACAGGAATTATATCAAACGCGCAGTTCTATACTCCTTATCTTTTTAAGTGGTTACTGGGAACAGACATGCCGGATCTTGGTTTTCATAATGATTTAATTATTTTTTCATATAAATTCGGATATGCAAAACCGTCAATATTTTTGTTTCAGCTTGCAGCAGAAAGGCTTAAAAACATGAATATCCGGGAAAATTCAGTATTATATATTGGAAATGATATGTTAAAGGATATTTATCCGGCAAAAAAAACAGGATTTAAAACAGCGCTTTTTGCAGGAGACTCAAGATCATTGAGGATGAGAGAAGATGATCCAAAATGTAAAAACCTTTCTGCCGACATTATATTAACAGACCTGATTCAGGTTTTTGATTTCATAAATTGTAAAACATAAGGAACGGGGACGAAATAACTTCCCCAACTATGCATCACAGCTTCAGTCCACCTTTGCCCGATCTTAAATCACAAAAATATCAAAATAGCCTGCTATTCCATCAACTTTTGCGATTTGAGATCGAACAAATTTGGCCCAAATCTATGCGCCTACTTGGGAAAGTTATTTCGTCCCCGTTCCTAACGGTGGTATCAACCAATTAGAAAACAATGAAAACGGGAATTTTAATTGTCGTTACTGGTGGAAAATAATTGTCGTTGATCAATTGACTTCTACCATTGATAGAGCTATAATCTAGACAGGCTAGATAAATATTATTTCAAGAGGTGCTACTATGGGAAACGTATGGCAACTACAGGAAGCGAAAAACAAATTCAGTAATTTAGTAGATAAAGCCCACCACGATGGCCCCCAATTCGTCACGAAACATGGCAAAGAATCTGTCGTAATTCTTGCTATTGAGGAATACCAGAAACTCAGTAAGCCAAAATCAGATTTATTATCTTTTTTTAAAAACTCCCCTCTTTCTGGCATAAATCTTGACCTCGCAAGAGACAAAAGCCCTTCAAGAGATATCGAATTATGAAATTTTTATTGGACACTTGTGTCATTTCAGAAATCATTCGACAAAAGCCATCAAGAAAAGTCATTAAATGGATCAAAAAAGAAGATGAGAGCAACTTGTTCATAAGCGTTTTGACACTTGGTGAACTTCACAAAGGTATTGAAAAATTGCCGGAATCAAAAAAAAAGGAAGAATTGCACAATTGGGTAGAAAATGACCTAAAAGAAAGATTTTGGAACAAAATCATCGACATTGACATACAAGTTGCGATGATGTGGGGGAAAATTCAAGGAATGACAGAACGTATTGGCAGGCCAATGCCGGCGATAGATTCTCTCATTGCTGCCACAGGTATTACGTATCAGTTAACAGTTGTATCCCGTAACACTTCAGATATGAAAGAAAGTGGGGTGGTGTTACTTAACCCATGGAAATAAAAAGAAAAAGACAGGTTGACCAGTCAATGAAGCTAACAGCAAGAAGCGCTGTTATTTCGGAAAATAACATAGAGTCCGATAACCAGGTTGAGATTACTTACCGGCCAGGTAAAAACCCTGAAAAAGATGCCTGGCATACAGCTTTTTTTATTGAAAATCATATGGATTATTTTGCCTATCCGGATCATGTAGCATCTCCTGCGCAGGTTACATTCATGGTTTATACAGAAGAGAATGAAAGATATTATCCCTGTTCAGACAAAATGTTTGAAGCAATTATGAGCAAAAACAATTCCTCTTTTCTGCAAGAAAAATATAAAGAAGTTCTTCAAAGAATTATGGAGCTTATTAATAGCCGAATAGAAGATGAAAGGGATAAAAGTTTTCTTGAAGCGCTTATTAAAATAAAGTTTTTACACGAAACGCAAGATGAAATAATGATTCCTTCTCGCGTAGAAAAACGCCTGCTTAAGATCTTTCTTGATCGAACACTTATTGATGACCCATTTTTCTGTGAAAAAGCTATTCGAAATAAAAGAGCCGGCAAGGCTCTTTACTCAAAGGCTTTTAAAAAAGCTATAACTCATGTAGATAATACGGTTATTTTAAATCTTCCCGCAACTCTTACGGAACTGAAGGAATTTATTAAACATATTGAGATCAAAAGGCTCTTATCTCTGTCAGTTGAGAATGCGCTTTGGGAATCAGACAAGCTGGAAGCTTACAAAGAAGAGGATTTTCATAAAGTCTTTAGTCGTCAAATGATCGGCAATGGCGTTAAGCCTTTGCTGAATTTTCTTGGAATTGAGAGCAAGTATAACCAAACAAAAAAAATTTTGTGGCTTGCTGATGAATCAGGGGAAATTATAATTGACCTTGCAATAATTAAATATCTCACAAAGCTTGGACATAGGGTCATTATTGCTTTTAAAGAAGGGCCTCTTTATACCAAGGTTGACTTTTTTGATGCACATGGAGATGGGATATTAAGTAAACAGCTCGAAGAAGCATTTTTTATTAAAGAAAAGAATATAGGGAAAAACGAACTTGTCAGAATTTTAAGAAGCGATAAAAGTATAATAGCTATATCAGACGGAACACGTGAAAATTTCAATCTTCTTCTTACTTCAAAAGTTTTCTCAAGGATTTTCAGAGAGGTAGATGGAATAATTTCAAGAGGACATGATCAGAAACGAAGAATCTTTGAAAATCATTTTCAATTTACCAAGGATATATTCAATATCTCAAGAGGTCCCGATGGTTCGATTCTAATTTCTTATAAACCAAAGCATCCATCTGTAATCAAGTTTTCACATGGCGATCTTGAGAAAAAAGCAAAAATAATTATCGACCGGATGGAAGAGGCAAAAAAAAATGGAATGACAGTCATTTTTTACAGCGGCATTATAGGTTCCATCCCTGGAAAAATACAGATGGCAAAAAAAATTATGTCTGTCTTTATAGATTTTCTTAGAGACCGGTTTGCAATGACATTTATAATCAATCCTTCTGAATACTTTGAAATTGGAATGGATGCGGATGATTTGATGTATATGTGGGAAATTGTCCAAAGGAGCGGTTATATAGATATATGGCGTTTTCAGAGCTACGATGATATAGTTAACGCATTTCAGGCTATGGATAAAAAA
>JAJSZP010000015.1 GCA_030262775.1 Deltaproteobacteria bacterium
AATTCACAATGATGTTGCAGACATTAAGGTTCTTGAAAATCAGGGAACTAAACTTGAACACGCAAGAGACTATGCCGTCGTTGGATGCGTGGAACTGGCCTCTGCCGGCAGGAGCTACGATGCCTCAAGTTCCATTATGTTAAACCTTGTCTCTGTGCTCGAACTTGCTTTAAACAACGGGACAAGGCCTGTAACCGGAAATGAACAAATAGGCCCCAAAACCGGTGATCCCTCACAATTTAAGAGCTTTGAGGACTTTTGGGAGGCATTCAAAAAGCAGTCAGAATGGCTTATAGGAAAGGCAATTGAGTTAAACGAATATTTTGGACATGCTTATCAGGAAATTCTGCCATCACCACTTCTTTCTGCATTCTTTGAAGGGCCAATGGAAAAAGGTAAAGACCTCATATTCGGAGGCGCTCTTTATAATTCATCCGGGGCCACGCATATCGGATTTGCTGATACTGCAGATTCCCTGAATGCAATAGAGCAAGCAGTATTTATTGATAAAAAGTGTACTTTCAATGAACTCTTAAAGGCACTGGAGATCAATTTTAAGGATTATGAAAAACTGCACGCCTACCTGGTTAACAAAACCCCGAAATATGGAACTGAAAATCCTGTCGCAAAAAAGAATTCTAACAATCTGATTCGCTTTCTGTATGATTTCTACCAGAGCCATACTAACTACAGAGGCGGAAAGTACAGACCAGGTTACTGGACCATGACAAATCATGCCGGTCAGGGCAAACTGTCAAAAGCCCTTCCGAACGGCAGAAAGGCAGGCCAGGTATTTGCCAGCGGCATTACTCCTGTATCACAGGCAGCCAATGATCTTTCGGCATGTCTCAAAGCAGTAGGAGGACTTGAAAGCCAATGCATAGCAAGCGGAGAAGCGCTTAATCTCAAATATCCGTCTGTTGAGGGTGAAGAAGATATTAAGACATTTGGTCAGGCAGTTGAGGCATATTTCCGTTATGGTGGACTACATATACAGTTTAATATTATGTCTTACGAAGATCTTATTGATGCCAGGAATAATCCTGACAAGTATCCAGAACTGCTGGTAAGAGTTTCCGGCTATTCAGCCTACTTTAAGGACCTGAACGAAGAGATGAAAAAGGAAATTATCACAAGGACAGCATACAATATAAAAAACGGAAAGGCTGTGCCATTCCCCGAAAAACATAAATCTATGCTGGCTTTTGAGTAACTTGACAGTATGGGAATTTCCATTTTTATCAATTTTATTAAAAAGTTAAAAGCTATTAGCCCGCACCGAAGGTGCGCTAAGTTCAGGAGATCGTAATGCTGGAAAATATTTTAAATTTTATTCTGCTGCGTACTATCCGGGCAACGAGGTTGCAAAAACGTTTTCTCAACTGTATTGAATCTGAAATCGCAGAAGAGTTTCTCGAACAGTTGCTGAGATTAATGGGCCTGGTTTTCTTGCTTAATAAAGACTTCAAAAGAAACATAGAAAACTTTAACGGCAGATATCTCTTTCAAAGCAGAGATAACAAGATTACAATGGCCGCTATTTTTAGAGACAACCGAATGAAAGTCTATGAAAAGGCTATAGACAGAACAAATGTCACTGTGAATTTCAAAGACGCGAAGGCGCTTATGGATTATCTCCTTTCACCAAAACCCGACATCCTTGGTTCAATCCTGAAACAGGATGTAACTATTGACGGCAATCTTAACTACCTTTATAAATTCGCTTATATGGCCAGGCATCTGCAATTAATGGTAACAGGCAGGGTATGAACAAAGATGAAAAATTCCTTCATGTCCAGCATAAGCCTTTAATATTCGATATACACCACTTTGCCCTTGATGATGGGCCCGGTATAAGAAGTACTGTATTTATGAAAGGATGCCCTCTTTCCTGTCTCTGGTGCCATAATCCTGAGTCCATGAAGAGCGGCCGTGAAATCGCCTTTTATCCCCAACTTTGTATAAATTGCGGCGATTGCAAAACAGTTTGTCCGGAAAGCGCTATAAGTCTCGAACAAGCAGACAGGATTATGCGGGACAGGTGCACGGCCTGCGGCAATTGCGCTGAAGAATGCCCAACAACAGCACTCAAGATTGTCGGCAAGCACTATTCCGTCAGCAACTTGATTGAAATACTCCTGAGTGATCATATTTTTTATGAAACCTCAAAAGGAGGCGTAACCTTTTCGGGCGGTGAACCAACGCTCTATATGGATTACGTTGGTGAAGTCATGAAGGAATTGAAGGCGAATAACGTGCACATTGCAATAGAAACGTCCGGGATGTTTAACCTCAATGAGTTTAAAAAAAAACTTCTGCCACATATAGATCTCATCTTTTATGACATTAAACTATACAATCCCAGTAAGCATGAACAGTATACCGGAAAAAGCAACAAACAGATACTGAGCAATTTTGCTGATCTTATAAAGGAGTCAAACGCCAGAATCATACCAAGGCTGCCCCTTGTACCCAAAATTACCGCAACAACCGAGAACCTGACCCAGATAGCCTGTTTCCTGAAAAGCGCAGGAATTTTTACATGCGAATTCATGCCTTATAACTCTGGCGGAATAACAAAAAGAATCGCCACAGGGAAAGATATCCCCCATGATATACCTCATAGTATTATGAGAGGCGAGGAAGAAAAAAGGTGGAGAAAACTATTCGTATCTTCTATTGAAAAGATTGGATTATGTGTCACTTAAATATGCTCACCCTTGAGTTATCACGATCAACAACAAATATAGTGTTGGAATTGTTAATAAATATATAGGACGGCATTGATAGACGCCCTTCTATCCATCCTAGTCCTGAAAAAGTAAAAACAAACTTTCCTTTTCGGTCAAATACAAAGATTTTGTTCTTATGCTGATCCGCGATATAAATCAGCCCCTTATTATCAACAGCTAAACTGGTAGGAAAACTGAACTCATCCCTGTTTTTTCCTCGACTCCCGAACTCTAAAATTTTTTTGCCAGACCTGTCATATTTTCTTGCAATCCCTTCTAATGTGCTAAGAGTATATATGTATCCCTGCCTGTCAACTTTAATATCGTTAAATCTTATTTTACTTTCTTTAATTATTTCTTTGTTAAACTTCAGATTTGAATTAAAAACAAGAATCCTGTTATTAGCTCTGTTAATAATATATATATTGCCCTTGGAATCTGTTGTCATTCTTCCAGGATTGAAGTTGGCAGAATCAGGAACTTCTGCTAAATATAGCGGATTAATTGACTTCTGTGCTACATCAATTACAACAACATTCCTTTTTGCCGGCTCAACAACAAGGAATCTTCCATCAATAGCTCTTAAAATACTGGTTGGGTTCTTCAGGTCACCCTTGGGATGTATGGCAGATAGATAATGAAACTCAGAATCATAGGAAAGAATACGGCAGTTTGAAGAATCTGTGATATATAACCTTTTTTTAATTTCATCAAAAAATACACCTCCAATAAACTCCAATATCCCTACATCCTGGTTGCTGCCTAATGTAGTAATTATATTGATAGCATCTTTCTTGCCATAGGCTTTCAATGGTACTATCAAAAGAATAAAAATATTAAAAACCAATATATACTTTTTAATCATTACACACCTTAATATGATATATGACATTGTATGCATAGTTCTTTCTTCCCATCAAATCGCAGTGCAAATTCGTGCTTAGAGGCCATCAATGCATGACAGGTAATACAGGAAATATTTCTCTTAGATCTTGGATCAATGGCACTATCCCCTATTGGATGAGAAAAGCTGGCGTGCCTTTTGTGACATGATGTACATAACTCAAACTCATTATTCACTAATAGCAACCTGAAGTTTGAACCATGAGGATCATGACAGCCATTGCAATTCCCTTTTTTTACCTCAGGGTGTAAAAACTTTGTTTTTTTATCAGACATTCGCCACTTTGTGTCCTGATGGCAGTTAAAACATATGTTTTTCAATACCCCTTTTTTCATTCCGGATTGATCTGAAGCATGCGGGTTATGGCAGTTGATGCAAAAAACACCATCAAAAAAGTGATTATTAATCTTATTAAAATCTTCATCTACTTTTTTATGGCATTGTAAACAGACCATTGATCCCTTCTTATTCAACCCCAAAGGATTGCTGGATTCCAAAGAGTTGTGACACTTTCGGCAATTGCCTTTAGCAAAAGGCTTATGTTTATTCTGCTTTATTAAATCATCTTTTTTTGCCCCATGAGGATTATGACATGAAACACATTCGGTACCCGATACAGGATAAAATTTATGCGCTTTTTTTGTTTTAGCATTTTCTGTTGAATGACATGATATACAAATTTTCTCCTTATTCTTACGAAGCAGAGAAAAATCATCAGATCCATGAGGATTATGGCATTTAAGGCATAAGCCTTTTCTTGCGGGTTCATGTTTTATTTTACCAGGGAAAACGCTTTCAGCTTTATGACACTTAAAACAAAGTTCTTTTCCTTTTGCGACAAGCAGATTTCTATCCTTTGATGCATGGGGATCATGACAATCTAAACAATTGCCTTTTTCCACTGGATCATGTGAAAATTTCTGTTTAACTCCCTTTCCTTTATGGCAGCTTTTACACAAACTGCCAATTTCCCTCTTCACCAGGAACTTATGTTTAGATGCGTGAGGATTGTGACAACTACCGCAATTAAAGTTTTTAAAAGGTGCATGAGCGCCCTTTAACTTAATTTCTTTTTGCAGGTCTTTATGGCATTCAAGACATTCTTTAAAGGATGTCTTAGCAGTTGCCTGGTGAACTCCGCCTGCAACCGCATAAATCAAAACAAATAGTAAAAAAATGCAAATATAAAAAAGTTTTTTCTTTTGCCACATAAGTATTTAACTCACAGTTATCGGTTGTCAGTTTACAGTTTTATTTTTTGATCAACCGTAAACCGTTACGTATTTAACTCCTCCAAGTTATCCAGGTACCCTTAGAGCCTATTCATGACAGCGCTTACAGTCCTTATCAGCAAAAGGAGTGTGCATAATCGGGCGTAGCAACCCTTTATTTATAGCAGAATGCGATTCATGACATCCACTGCAATCAGACTTTGCGACAGAAATTCCATTGTGCGCCTGAATCATTAAGGGCGACGTTGTAACATGACATTTGCTGCACAGCGAAGTACCATCATCAATCAGCAAATATTCAATTTCAGCATAATGAGGTGTGTGGCATTCTAAACATTTTCCATCTTCTGCAGGAGTGTGCTTAAACTCTTCGTTGTCAAGTCTGGAAGCAACATCATTATGACAGGACAGGCAAAGATTGCCTAAGGGTCTATTTATTTGCCTTTTTATTTTGCTGCCGTGTGGATTATGGCAAGAGGTGCAAGCTTCCTCTTTAAAAGGCATATGCTGGTAGGCACTGCCCTTGCCTGAAACACTAAGACGATTATGACATCTATAACAATTCTCACCACCGACTTTTATTAAATGAAATTGATTATTATTGGCATGAGCATTGTGGCAAGTCAGGCATTCTCCTCTTCCAAAAGGCCTGTGTACGACTTCATCCTTTACTTCATCCAACATCTGCTGGTGACACTTAAAGCATAAATCCCGCTCTTTCCGGACCAACAAATTCTCTCTCGCAGACGAATGGGGGTTATGACAAACAGAACAGCTCCCTCTTCTTATAGGTGTATGTACGCTCACACGATCAAAAAGTTTCTTTTCTTTCTGGTGACAGATATAGCATTGCTCAATCTCAGGGTAGTTAAGCTCAAATTTGTTATCAGAGGCATGGGGGTTATGACATACTATACAGGTTCCGTCCTTAACAGGCTCATGAACATTGGATCTGCTAAAATCAGAATTATCATGACAATCATAACAAAGGGCCTTCCCTTTTTTCTTTAATATATGTTTATTCCAGGATGAATGAGGGTCATGACAGGAAGTGCAGCGCTTATCCTCAATCGGCTTGTGTATATGTCTTTTAGCAAAATTATCCTTTGTATCCTTGTGGCATTTATAACATATCTCACCATCCGGAAGCAGTGTAATTCCTTTGTAATCGGTCGAATGGGGACTGTGACAGTCAAGGCAATTACCTTTATTTGCAGGTGAATGCATATGGTTTTTAACAAATGCTTTTTCTTCTTCTGTATGGCATTTGTAACAAAATTCAGCGCCTTTTTCTTTAATTTCCAGCAAAGTGCCCGGTGCACCATGACAGTCATTGCATTGATTTTTGTCAAGCGGTTTATGGATAAATTTCCTAAGCAATTTGTCATTATTTGATGAATGTTCGGCATGACAGGAAACACAAGATGCACTTGATACATCATAACCCGAATGTTTTTTTATAAAGCCCTTATTTTTAAAATTGTGGCATTCAGCACACACATTGTTAACAGAATCAAATAAAAGACTCTCATGATCTGATGAATGTGGTTTATGACAAAAAATACATTCTTTTTTAAATAAAGGCTTATGTCTTGTTTCTCTTTCAAAACTTTCCTTGTTGTGACACGTAAAACAAAGTTCGTGGTCTTTTTCTTTTAATAAATTTTTATTCATGGAAGCATGGGGATTATGGCAGCTAACACATTTTTCACCCTTAACCGGCGCGTGTATGTGTTTTTTCTCCATCATCTTCAAGCTGTCTTCATGACAGTTATAACAAAGTTTTTTCTCATTTGTCTTAAGATAAACGCCGCCGATTATGCCATGAGGACGGTGGCATGATTCACAAATGCCTTTTGAAACCGGAGAATGTACTACCCTGTTATCCTTAAACACAGCTATCTTTTCCTGATGACATTCCACACATCTTTTCGCAAATCTCAACGGCTTATGAACACAGGAAACAACAGCACATACAGCGACTCCCACGATAAGCAAAAAACATAACGGTAGCCTTATATTTTTCATAAACTCAAATACCTTACTTAATGCCCCAACGAAAACTGCTATTTCCTCCAATTTCTGCGTCAGGCAGGGATTATACCTAAGTTGAGCGATTTTTTGCGAAAAAATGTGCCAGAATCTTGATGCAGCAAGATTTGCGAAAAGCTTGGGCTTACCTATGGATTTGATATCAGTTACCTACTTGGCAGCCACTTGACCAATTATGAGCGAAGCGAACTAAGTTTATCTTTCAGTATATAGTTCACTTAATTTATTAACAACTTTTTTATTAATATCAATTTGCGACACATTACGTAATTTATCTATATACTCTTTTAACCAATTATCAAACTTTCTTTTCCCCAAAATTCGCTTGATTCTGTCCTTTACGCTGGAAAATTTTTTATATTCTCCGCCTCTTTTTCCTTTCAACTTAATTATTTTATATTTCCTTGAGCCCTGAATAATGTCACTAACTCCACCAATCTCAAGGTCAATTATTGCCATCCTCATATCAGGAGATAACAGCCCAAGCGGTATCCATACATTAGCTCCTGTACGCAAAGGCATTATAGATTTCTTTGAAGTTAAAAATTCGAAATCCGCGCCTTCTCTTAACTCTTTTAATACCGATTCCGCAGAGTCTAAAGTCTGCATTACCATTTCACTAAACCAGACCTCATAATCTTTTCTAAAATCATCTTTATGAGTTTCATAATATTCAGCAGACTCGTCCTCCGACGCAATTGATCTTGGAAGAATTATTTTTTGTTTAAACAAAGTTAATAACAGTTTCCCCTTATATTCTTCAATATCATTTTTAAATAAAGGATCATTCAAACAATTTCTCTTAAGCGCTTCCTGTTCGACCAATTCATAAATTATTAAACTATCAAGTATCTCTGAATTTACATTTTTGATTTTTTCTTTATTTAAAACATTGCCCCTGAGTTTTGGCCTGTGTTTTCTTGCCTCATTTATAAAATCACAATCATGTATAGACGCATCATTTACTCTTGCTATTATAATATTATTATCACAATCTTTTTGATTTGGACTCCTTGAATAAAGAAGCTCTGTATCAATCCATATAGTTGCCTTGTTTTTCAACCCAGCAATATAATCATTCGATCTTTTTTGTTCTTTTTCTTTGAGCAGCTTCTTCTTAATGCTAATTTTCACCTTCTCAAACATCTCATCCGAAGCAGATTTTTTCTCTTCATAATGTTTTCTAAAATATCCATATACCTCATCTTCAGTTACATTTATTTTATCCTGAACCTCTTCTTGTCTTAAACGAATTACAGAACGGCTTATTATGTAATTATTAACTTTTGCCTTGAAAAAAGGATCTTCATCAAGTTCCACCCTGTAGGCTTCCTGAATTATAAGGCGTTCATTAATTAATTCTTCAATAACTTTATCAATATCTATAACGCCGGCCTTTCCCTCAAGATTAGTCATTTGTTTGATTCTGTGGATAGCTACCAGTTTCTCCTCTAGTTCATCCAGACAGATATTATAACCATTAACATTCGCAATAATCGACGAGTTGCCATGGAAAACAGAATGAAAAAAACATCCTGAATTTATGGAAGCAACAAAAACCAATATAATCAACCCACTATATTTATTAAAAAATCTTTTCATCTCAATAAATTTCATATGACTCAATAATTAGTAGCCGTGAACCCTGAAAATTTTCATACTATCTGATGCCAAAACGAAAAATAAATAGTTTTCCCGGGTTCAATGGAGGTAAAAATTTTAACCACAGGAATACATTGAGTATTTTGAGGATTAAAATTTGAGCCTGACGCAAAAATAGGGAAAAATAGCAGTGTTCGTTATAGCGCTATCTATGTTATGGAATTGTGTCTATTAATTCTTTAACAACTCTACGAGAAAGATCGGCCAGGGATCTTATCCTGCCGATACCAAAAATTGTTTCATAATCGTCACCTCTTCTGTAGTTCTGTCCTATCCATAATATGGAACAAGAATCTGCATGAATCATTCTGGCGTCAACAGAAATTACAGGGATCCGTGTATGTTTCTTCTTCCCTTCACTTTCATATTTTTTAACACATCCGATAATTACTGCATCAACATTAAGTCTTTTCCCAATCTGTTTAATATGGTCGGATCCAAGCCCCTTCCTTACTATAATTCTTTCTCCCACAATAAATTTTTTTACATTACCAGGAAATTCTATTTCAAATTTTCCAGAATCATATAATTCCCCAATAAATGCTTTTGTAACAATTCCGCCCGTATCCATTGCAGTTGATCTATTATAATAAAAAGGAAGCACTGCAACACGCTTAATTTTAGATTCATCAAAATCTTTTGTCATAAAAGTGTTTGGAGAATGCAGGAAAAAACATCCCGAAAGGAAAAATAAACATACTATGAATATCGCAATACAACAACTACAGTATGTTAGATTCCATATACCATATTTCTTCTGATTTGATAAAAAAAATATCATTATTAGAAATCATCAACCCATTCAAGCTCTTTTTTTTCAGCAATTTCATTGGCCTCAAACAGTTTAACCGGCTGCCTCTCAACATTCAACATATTACCCGCGACATCCCGAACCGCAAGTAAATAGAAAAGTTTTTCTTTTTTATCATCAATACTATTAGTAGGCACACAACTCAACGTTGATGGCAACTTCTGCTTGCCGCCGAATGTACCCAGACATTCATCGTTCTGATTATATATTGCAATACTCCATTCCGCAATCTCACTAATACTATTACATTTTACATCAAACGAAATAATATCTTTCTCAATTTTTCCTAAGGTTATCTCAATCTCGGGCGCTCTTCTATCTACAACAACCATGACCTTGTCAGTTGAGACTTCATGGCCTGCCCTGTCCTCAACAAATAATTGGCACAAATATATTCCGTTATCAACTTGTTTAAAATTATTATTTTCGCCCCTCCAGATCAATCCACCTGGAAGCTCCTCACCTCCTTCGGCAGAACGGACAAGTTCCCCGTCTTTATCTGTAATTTCAAATCTCCAGCCCTTCAATAAATCCGTTGATAGCAGCTCTGGAAAAAATTCAGCATAGTCATTTACCCCATCATTATTAGGTGAAATAAATGTATTATGCGAGGTAATACCAATTAGAGGAGAAGTGTTATCAACAATAAGACTTGCCATTGCATCAAAGATATACAGCGTATCAAATTCTCCGTATGCATGTAGTTTCAAGATATAAGTTCCTTCAACAACAGGTGATTGCAAAGAACCAGTAAACCAGTTGCCGCCATCTAAAATAAGAGGAATTTTTATATCCTCGACAAAAGCATATATTTGTTTAGGCTTGCAGGAAATTTCTCTGAATTCTACCATCAACCCAACCTGGCCGTCTCCTTTTACCACCTTAGGATAGAATCTTGCCTGCATTATCTCAAAAGGGGGCATGTCCATTTCTTTCTTTCCTTCAAAGGCGTTAGGCAAATCCGTGAATAGATCCTTAATAGCAATTTCAACAAGCTTCTCCATGGATCTTATTTTGCCAATACCTAAGAGCATCGCAAAATCATCTCCTGAAATCGAAACCGAATTCATCCAGATTATGGACGAATCTAACGTATCAATCATCTGAACGCCAAGGTCAACCTTGGGATTTTTATCGCCCGACAGTTCATTAATTGAACCCATAATTATAGCATCTACGCTCAGTGCCTTTCGCAGCTCTCTAACAGTTGAGCGATTTATCGAACTAATATCGCGAATCCTTCTTTTAATAAAAAATTGTTCTAATATATCTTTATTAATTACATGCAATTTTTCTCTCTTAAGATAATCATAGAGAGAATTATTAAAATTAAACGCTATAGAATAATTTCCACCTGTAAGATTATCAAATGGAATAATTGCAATTGTTTTTATACCACAAATGTCTTCAGACCATGATGTTTGTAAAGGTAAAAAAAGAAGACTAATAAATATAATAATATAACGCTTCATAAGTTAAAAAATTTTTTAACCGAAAAGAGTATCAATCATCTCCTCGACAACATCTTTACAAAGATCTTCAATACTATCCTTGCGTATGCCGAATAATTGATCAAGAATGTTCGCACCTTTTATATTATGAGCTGCTTCCCAAAGGATAGTATAGGAGTTGACGTCAACCAATTTCAGAGAAATGGAAACTTCCGGAAATGAACTCCCTGCTATATTTGAAATACCGTATTGCATGACAGAGCCAATAAGAATTGCCTCTACATTAAGACGCTTCCCAGCTCTTGCCGCTAACTGCTTGCCAATAAGATTATCTTGCTTCAGGCCCTCCTCTCTTAAAACCTTTACAACCTCTCCGAATTCAACGACATCGAATACGCCCCGCCTGAGCAACTCAGTCGCTACGACGTTCATCACCTTTCCGCCGGCAAATTTATCATTTGTGAGATTGATTATGGGCGCAATAGCAACTCTCTTTATGTATCTAAAATCAGTAGAAAAATTTACATAACTTATAGGACCCTTGCAACCCAGAGAAAAAAGGAAAAACAACAAAGTTAAAAAAAAGCTTAAATATCGAAAGCTGGTTCCCCTGTTAATTTCTGTCGTAAAGTATTTCATAGTATCCATCTTTTCTATGTTTCCTTCCAATCCCATTAAAACTTTGCAGATACAGTGGTTGTAAAAGCATTTGTTTTAGTGAGGGTATTATTTTTTTCTCTGCTCCAGTCATATTTAAACCTTAATACAAAAATTTTACTCATATTCCACACTAAATCAGAAGAAAAGTTAGTATCATCATTGGAATTTTTATCCATCCAATACTGCAGGTTGAGCCTCAGCTTTTCGGTCATGAGCCAGTTAATATCTGTTATATAATAATTTGAAGCTCCAGAATTTTCATTATTTTGTAATTCATGACTGAATTTAAAATAAAAGCGCTGAACCGGACGATAGTAAAGATCTGTTCTTATAGTATAATTTAACGTTGATGTTTCCGTTCCATCTGAATTCTCGGTATCTGTCCATTGTGTATTATAGTTAATTTCCGTTGTCAATGTCCTGGTAAGCTTCAAGCGAAGATCAGAATCAATGGTTTTTACTAATGTCTCTATATCTCCTACAATGTTATCCGTATAACTAACGTTGCCATCTACACTCAGGTCAACTCCCTCCCATATATTTGCAATTATATGGAGAAGCATAGAAGAAGTTTTAGATTGCGTTTTAGATTCTGTCTCATTTATCAAATGCTTAAACATAAGGTTTGCATTAAGTGTTTCAACGGGTGTGGAATCAAAATTGAGTGTAAAAGTATCTATTGATGTATCATCACCGGCTGAATTATATTCAAGCCTTTTCAGATACTGAGCCCACGACTTTAAATATTTATGAAGCCTTGCATCCCCTCTAATGCTTATAGTATGAACTTCTACTGTCTGATCTGTATCTGTTGATGTATCTATATCTGTATCTGTATCTGTATCTGTATCTGTATCTATATCATCTAGTTCATAATCGTATGAGATTCGAGACCATTTAAATGGCCTTAGTCTTAATCCTGCATCAAAAATAAGACTTTTTCTAATTTCATCAGTACTAGTAGTACCGGTCGAAATGACATTTTCATTTTCTGTATCGGTTACAGTATATATGCCGGAAGTTGTTATCCTGTTGCCCCAAAAAGACTCTCTGAAATCTATCCTTCCCTCATTTACAGTAGTAGTATCCTCCGTGTTATTTACGTAATCATCCTTTTTGTTTTTATTATGCTTTAGCGTAAGTGTCACAAACTTATAAGTATAATCACCGTATAGATCATAATACCTGGATAACGAATCTGTTGCATGAACAGAAATGTGGTCGTAAGTTTTGTCTTCACTATAACAAAATCTTAAATTAGGATATTTTACGGAATTAGTAGAAAAGTTAGAGTTCCATGTTTCAGTCGTAAGACGAGCTTGATCCGGGTGCATGCCAAACATATCAAGCCCTGTTTCATTTAACATGTATCCTGCATTGGCATTGAAGTAATTATTTGCTATGTTAAATCGAAATTGGGGATAAAGTTGTGTGGTTTCCGCATCATCAGTATCGGTCATATTCATGCCAACATTGGTGGTAAAATAGATTTTGGATGTAAAATCTTTTCTTAAATCAAGATTATACGTCTGATTTAGACTCCGTGATAGATCTTTTTTGTCTTCCGTTGTTGTTGATTCTGTTTTCCGGATAATCTCGAAATTACCACTTATATCATCAGCAGCATGAGCACTCTGGAACAAGATCACCAGCAACACGAAAATAACCAACCAGCATTTAATCATATGTAACTACTCAGGGTTCAGGGTTCCTATTCTGCGACAAGAACTATATCACAAGGTTTTTTGCCGACCTGAATAGTTTTTATCACTCTCTCTATCTTAATATCTATCACAGAAACATCCTCTGACGACTTATTCGACACATAAAGCTTCCTGCGCATAGCATCAACATCCATTCCTGCCGGTGAGCTGCCTACGGCAATATTTTTTGTAATCATATCTAACCCTGTATGTAAAAAAGAAATTTCATCAAAAGCAATATTACCGGCATACACTCTGTTTGTAAGACCGCAAACAAGACGTTCCAGCCTGGAACCTATATTTAGCGTGTCTATAGAATATGACGGAATATTAATAAGATATATATCATTAACGCTTTCATTGCCCACATATAACCGGTCATCACACAACGCCAGATATTTAGGATTTGAGCTGAGATTTATGGTATCCTCAACTACGCGTGCAGCCATATCGACGACAGATATTGAAAGTGAATAATAGTTAGATACATAAATCTTCCGTCTTTTCGTATCCGCCACAATATCAATTGGTTTTTCGCCAACATTTATGCGACCGATTGCCATATTGGATGCACAATCTATAACAGACACATTATTCGAACGAGGATTGGTAACAAAAAGGGTATTATCGTCCCAGGATAAAGCAAGCTCCTCAGGTGAATACCCTAAATTATCAATTGTAGCGCTCACTCTGTTCACCGATGTGTCAATAACGGAAATAGTGTTTGATCCAGAATTAGCCACATAAATTCTTGTCCCGTCACTGCTTGCTGTAATGCCCCGTGGCGCTTCTCCAACGGCAATTGTCCCTACTACCGAGTCCTCCTGTCTATCAATCACCGTAACGCAATTAGAACCTTCATTGGAAATATAAGCAAGAATGTTCTTTATTTCCAGGCCCTGCGGCTTTGCAAAAAGTCCTGGTTGAAAAAGATATTTATCAATAATAGATCTGTTTATATCCCAATCTACAAAAAGGCATAAGCTTTCACGATAAAAAACATTAAAATCTATATCAAGCAATAATTCACCATAAAGCAATTGATTGTCATCTGCATGAGGAAGAGCTAAGCTATGCTTTTTATTATCACGCTTCAAGCTTGCTTCTGTAACAATCAACTTTATTGTTTTATATTTACCCTCAGGAAGATAAAATTCCCTGAGTTTGATCTGGTTCCTTGAAAGCTCTATTGAATTTACAGTACGTGATTTCATCGGGACATCAAGCCATATCCCCTCTCTGTTCATAAAACTCATGCCTGAAATGACAAAGGTAATGTCCGTTGATGGCTCTTGAGAAGAAGAAAGGTAAACAAAGACCTGGCCTTCATTAGAATATCTGGCTTCCTTTATTCCTGGTTTCAGAGCGCATGAAGCAAACAAAAAAATAAGAAAAAAAACAATAAGTCTGCGGCATAAATTTTTCATAGTATGGGGGAGTCCTTTGTTATAAATTTATATTTGTTTGTAATAGCTTAACTTCTGGTACCTGTACCCTATGTCTGTATTGCTTTCTTCACGCAAATTCATGTTTGATGTGTAATACCCAGGAATTTTAGCCTCCGGAACTTCTTTGGCTGCAGGTTACTTTCGGTTTAGGTTCTTTCACCTTTTCAACTGAAAAAGTTTCTTGAATTTTAAGAACCTGTACCCTATGATTGAATGTATCAGCAACCAGAATATTGCCTAATGTATCCACTGCTATATCAGCAGGATACTGAAACCAGCCCTTCCCCCATCCCTTTCCGCCGAACTCAAATAAAAATTGACCGTCACCCGAATAAGCATTTGCGGTATGACGCATATAGTCTATAACGTAAATTCTTTCCCCGCTGCCATCCACAATGATACCTCTAGGCCTGCTAAGCTTACCGGTACTGCCTCCCTTCTGTCCAAACTTAAACAGATAACGCTCTTGTGAATCATAAACATAAATACGCCCCATATCTTCGCTTAGAAGGTATATATTCCCCTGATTGTCTATCTCCACATCGCAAATTATAGCTTTTTCCTCTGGAGACTCTCCTAACCTGTCAACTGGTGTCAACAGATGAGAAAATGTCCCATTTTTATCCATGACAACAACTCCCCGATATGAATTACCTGTTAAATAAAGATAACCTCTGTCGCTAATGGCAATACTGTTTGGAGTAAAATTATCTGAGCCTTCAAAACCTTCAAAATAAATATCTTTCATCCACCCTAAACATGGGTTAAGGACAGAGATTCTTCCCTCTTTATTCTTTTTATTTTTAGACTGAGCAATAAAAAGATAGCCTTCAAAATCTATAGCCAGCCCCACTGGTGAGTCTATTCCATATATCTTGTCAATTGATAAAAGAGGATAGAAGTCGCTTGTATAAATCAGTATTCTGCTATTCCCCGAGTCAACTACATATATTTCCTTTTTAACAGAGTCAACCAATACCTTCCCAGGGTAAGATAACTTCGAACCTTCATGGTCTTCATTGATAATCTGAGGACAGGTGATTTCTGTAGAAGCTAATTTTTTCCTGCCCGTTGAAGAAGCTGATCCGGCTTTAACGTCCTCAACTTGCTCTGCATAAAGCAAATCTATCAAACCATATTGGAATGATGTAGTTACAGGCATTAAGATCAAGGCAATAATACCAGTGATCATCGAATACTTCCTGTTATGCAAACCTTGTCTTTCATTCATAATATCTTAAATTTATTAAATTTAGTGTAAATATATACAATAAAAAATTGTTTTGAGACTTTAAAGCACATCTACCTAATTTTGTAGCACAATTCAAGCTGAAATTAATTCAATTTAGAAAATACAGATAGATTAATCAGAAAGTTACAGCATTATTTTCAGATAGTTATCATAGACTCTTAGTATGAAGTCATATGAAAAGAGCTATAGTTTATATAGCGTAACTATCCACCTGAGTAGTTACAAAATTTCTTGCTATTATTTTATGATAATGGTAACGAAATTCAAGGTCAAGTTTTTTTTAAAGAGTGGCGGATATGGAAAACAGAAAAAAAATAACGTTATTAAATTATATAAGTATAATTTTTACAGGAATTGTTGTATTAGCCAACCATTCAAAAGCAGATAATTCTGCTGAACTGCCTCTTTTAACTAATGATATCTGTATCAAGTGCCATCAGCAGCAAGCTGCAACTATTGATGAACGGGGTGGAAAGCACAAAACTAATGTCAATTGTACTGACTGTCACATAGAGCACCCTCCGCGTGGAACCGGAGCTGTCCCTCAATGCAGTATGTGCCACAGCGAAGCGCCACACTTTAAACTTGAGCATTGCTCCCGTTGCCATTCCAATACACATGCCCCTCTTGATTTGAAAATGGAAGGCGACATTACAGATCCTTGCCTGACATGCCACCAGCAGCAGGGAAACGAGCTTAAAAAGTACCCCAGTGCTCATACAAACCTGGCCTGCAGTGAATGCCATAAAGTTCACAGGGCAATTCCCGAATGCATGAAATGCCATGAAAAACACACAGAGGATATGGATTTTGAGACATGTAAGAGCTGCCACCCCGTTCATATGCCTCTTGAAGTAACTTGCATACGCGAGACTCCATCAAATTATTGCGGAAGTTGTCATAAAAAAGCCGCAGACTTTCTCCAAAAAAATACCAGCAAACACCATGATCTTGCCTGCGTTTACTGCCACAGGGATAGACATAAAACGATTCCGCCTTGTTTGGCTTGCCACGGCTGCCCGCATCCATACAGTATAATAAAATATTATCCAAAATGTGCGGACTGCCACAACACAGCGCATGATTTAAGGAAATAGAATGGGTTAGGGATCTGGAATCAGGGGTCAGTGTTACAAAAAAGGTAATAATTTGGCATACAAATTGTTTGTATAAAGTTGACGCTTTGAATTCAAAATATTATGAATACAGACCTCGTTAATTAGTTAAATAGTGCCCGAAAATTATAATGCGCTGAATTATCAACAAATATTTTTCTGCTCAACTGTTTGACGATATCTGGAATAAGGACTTGAATAATATTAAAAATCATAACTATTTTAGAAAAGCTGGTTTTATGCTTTCCATTTTTTGGGCAGCCATATCTTTTATCGTCCTGTTTTCTTCTATTGGAACCGCTCGTCTAAATACAGAATGTTGTGTTGACTGCCACGTTGTTCACGCGTGGCAGGATAAAAAAGAAAAAGATTCAAAACCACTGTATGCATCAATTCTTGAAAGTGCCTGTGAAGGATGCCACGCAACTCAAGACAGCAAAACACTCGTTAAGTTTGGACGGAACGTTATACCTATTGTGAAATCTGCAATAAAACCTGAAGTTCTTTTATCTGGCGGAAATTTCTATTACACTTCAGGCCAGACACATTTAGAAAAAGCAGGTTATTGCACGTCGTGCCACATGGATGTCAGGCACCATGCAACCAAAGCCGGGTATCGTTTTCTTGGAAAAAACATTGAAGGGATTGGGGACCCGATGTATGAGCATGGTGATGGACATAATTTATACAAAAGCGGCGATCAGTATTGTATTGCATGTCACGCCGACTTTTGTGGTTCTGAAAACCAGAGATTCGGCACCGGATGGATCCGTCATCCTACGAATATCACGCTTCCCATGCTCGGCGAATATGCAGGATATGAGGTTTACAGAAAAGATGTCCCTGTATGTTATCCTGACCTGAAAAATCCTGAAAGATCTACTGCCCGTGTTATGTGCATGTCATGCCATCGTCCGCATGGAACGCCGTATCATTTTTTGCTAAGATGGGATTATAATACTATATCAGCCGGAAACAAAAATAATTCAACAGGATGCTTTGCCTGCCATACAACCAAGGATACAGGGTTAAGGAAAAATCATGCTCTTAGCAAAAAAAATGATAAAAAATTTACTTACAGCGATTAAGTTACCAGGTCAAATAATGAGCGGTAGTGGCTACCAACTTAAAACTGGACACTTTTCGCCATTTTGGCTCTATGGCAATTCCACAATCACACAAAATCTGATGAGTTGCTAACTGATTGAATTGTTAGGCTGTCCCGCCTTACGTTGGTGGCCTAACACTCTAAACATCTTGATCTCTACCCATCTAAAAACAGAAGGGTCGGGTTGAATAAATATAGTTGACTACTATTTTCAGCTTGCGTTAAATTAAAATTAAGGAGGTAACTCATGTTTATGAAAAGAAAAAAACTATTATTATGGAGCTTGTTAATGGTGATATCCCTGCTCCTGTGGGGAGAAGGGATAGGAAATGCAGCGGTAACAGGCCGTTGTGATAACTGCCATACAATGCATAACAGTCAGGATGGCTCTGATTTATACGCCAGTGGTCCGTACGATCATCTTCTTGTGGGTGGCTGTGTAGGCTGCCATTCAAGTAGTACTGAAGAACAAACTTACAATTTGGGCACTTCTACAGTTCCTGTAGTAAACTATACAGGCGGCGAGCCCAGTACGTACCTGGCTGGCGGTAATTTCTGGTGGGTGGCAACTGCTGGTGGCAATGACGATACTAAGGGTCATAATGTTATGGAGATATCAGCCCAGGATACAAATATTTCCGCGACTGAAGAGGCACCTGGGAACACATATTGCACTGGCGCTGGCGGTTGTCACCAAACACTGGCTGTTAAACAAACCGTACAGTCAACTTTGGGAAGCGGTTGTCAGGGCTGCCATCTTAACGTTCAGCACCATACTTACGACGGTTCAGGTACAAAGTATGTAGGAACAGCCCCATGGTATCGATTTTTGTCAGGACATAGTGGCGGAGCTGCCGCGAACTACGGCGTTGAAGGAATTGAGGATGATGATTGGCAGAAAACTGTCTCCGCAGCCGATCACAATGAATACAAAGGTCTAACAGGGGAAAACTCTGGAACTATTATGGCTGGTGACGGCACCATGACTGCCTTTTGCTCGGGCTGCCACGGAAATTTCCACAGCGAACAGGATACCGGTACCCCTGGTCAATGGACCAGACACCCGTCTGATTTCACTATACCGAATAGCGGAGAGTATGCAAGTGTAGCCGATTATGATCCCCTTAGCCCTGTAGCCAGAACTGACTCCGCAATGACTGGCTTCGGCGACACACCGAGCGCCACAGTTACTGCTGGTTCAGATATGGTTATGTGTCTTTCATGCCACAGACCCCACGGAAGCCCTTATGCTGATCTGTTGAGATGGGATTATAGCAGCATGGTGGCAGGCAGCGGCACAGGCATGAATACAGGCTGTTTTTACTGTCATAGCAATAAAGATCAAGATGAAGATTAATTAATAAAAAAAGGTGAATGAGCTGCTGAAATAAAAAAACAGGGCTCGGGAGTTAATCCCGAGTCCTGTTTTTTATGCGTGTTATGCCTACTAATGTAAGGCGGGACAGCCTGTAAATGCAATCAGTTAGCAACTCCTTAGATTTTGTTTGATTGTGGAATTGCCATATCAATCCAACCCCTATGAACGTGGACGAAATAACTTCCCCAACTAGGCGCATAGATTTGGGAAAAAAGCGCGTTTATAATTAATCCTTCATTTATCAGCGATATTAAGGGGTTTTTCGAAGACAGGGAAGAAAAAATACTGCTGGTTACCGCACCGAGAACGGATGGGTTTGGGAGTTGGCTTTATTTGTGCGCTTTAGACAAAATATTTTTCACATTTTGTCTACGTTCATTCAGGGTTTTATTAAATGCCGGTATATGAATATACAGCTCTGGATATAAGTGGAAAAAACACTTCCGGTATTGTTGATGCGGAAAGCGCTTTTGCAGCTCGCCAGAAGCTTCGTGCCTCAAAAATTTTTCCCGTCTCAATAAAGGAAGCAAGTGCTGCAAGCGCTGGAAAAGAGTTTAATACTTTTTCTTTATTGCGATTTTTTTCGCGGGGTATCAAACCGTCTAAAATTTCCATGATGACAAGGCATCTTGCTACGTTAGTGGGTGCAGGCTTTCCACTTGTATCAGCCATTGATACTCTTATTCCTCAAATCGGACCTTACATTTTTAAAAAAACACTATCAAATATAAAGGATTCAATAATTGAAGGTAACAGCTTTGCCAATGCCTTGTCATTGTATCCAGAAATCTTTTCCGACATTTATATAAACATGGTTCGCTCTGGCGAAACATCTGGTACTCTTGAAATTGTTCTGGAACGGCTGGCAGATATTGCAGAAAAACAACAGGCTTTAAGAAGTCAGATAAAATCAGCTTTGCTGTACCCTGTCTTAATGTTAATTGTCGGATCCGTTGTATTATTTTTTTTGCTGGCATATATAGTTCCCAATATAACCTCAATATTTTCCGACATGAATCAGATCCTGCCGGCTCCAACTCGCTTTCTTATAGCGTTTAGCGATTTATTTAAGCGCTATTGGTGGGTTATATTTATTATAATTCTTGTTTTGACATTCGCTTTAAAAAGCATAAAAAAAACATTAAAAGGAAGCTACTTCTTCGATAAAAGTTTGCTTTCTTTTCCGCTGGTCGGCACATTAGCAAAAAAACTCGCTGTTGCACGTTTTTCCCGCACCCTTGGGTCTCTGCTTGAAAATGGTGTTCCCATGTTGAATGCACTTGAAATAGTAAAAAATATTGTGGGGAATATTATAATTTCAAATGCAGTTGGAACGGCCGCAAAAGAGGTCGAAGGAGGACAAGAACTTGGTATGGCTCTTGCTGAAAGCAAGGTATTTCCCAATCTGTTTACTCAGATAGTTCAGGTGGGAGAACAAAGCGGGGAACTGGAAACAATGTTGAAAAAGGCGGCAGATATTTATGAAAATGAGATAGAATTGAGCGTTATGAACATTACCTCAATGCTTGAGCCCGTTATGATATTAATAATGGGGATTATTGTTGCATTTATAGTTATATCAATCTGTCTTCCGATTTTTGAGATGAATCAGCTTGTAGTCTAAATTCAGGGATCATCGCGGATTGCGGAATTGGGGTCAATAGGCGAGGAAAGGAGAAGTAATGAACAAAAGAATTCCACGAATAATAAATACTGTATATGGATTTACGCTTATTGAGTTAATGGTTGTTATTGTAATTTTAGGAATTCTTGCGGGTCTTATAGTGCCGAGGATAATGGGGCGGCCCGATGAGGCAAGGCAACTTAAAGCAAAGATGCAGATAGAAATTCTGGAAACAGCTCTTAAATTGTATAAACTGGATAATGGTATGTATCCAGATACTGGGCAGGGATTGCGGGCGCTTGTAGAAAAACCTGATACAGGAACTCTTTCGAAAAAATGGAGCAAGGGCGGATATCTTGAAAAGGGAAAGATTCCCAAAGATCCATGGGGCAACAATTTTGTCTATCTTTGCCCCGGTGTTAATTATGACTATGATATTATGTCATATGGTGCCGACGGTTTGCCTGGAGGTGAGGGAAAGGACAAGGATATTAATAGCTGGGAAATTGAATAGACAAGTTCGGTCAAATACCTAAATTGTCCGACCTGATTCGACAACAAGTTTTGAAACCAGGATACTGAACCACTCTCGCCTTATAGACGAGAGTGATTCAGTTGAGCTTTTTCGTGACTGCTGTGATGATCATCGCTATGTTAAGCCGGTGTTGAATATGATAACCAGCAAAGCAGGGTATATCAAAATGTTTGGCGAAACCATGATAGTTGTTTTGGATTGGATCGAAAATAATATGTCCATTTACCGTGATGTTTGATCATTTAACGTACATTCCGCACCCCTTAATAGCAATATTTAGTATTTTTAACGCATGTCTGATACAATATATAGAATAAAAAAGTTTTACAGGCGATCTATTTGCTAATTTTTCCACAACATGTAGTATGTCTTTAGGCCAGAAGGTACTATATATTGTGACGGGATGTGGGATTTAAAAAAGTGTTGAATCATTTTTGGATTTAACGTATCTTCTTTGTAGATATAAAATTGATAGGAAAGAGGAGATCTGCATGAAAACAAAGGTTCAAAAATGGGGCAATAGTCTTGCTATTCGTATACCCAAATTATTCGCACAGAATATTCGTCTTAGAAATAACGATAGTGTAGAGCTTCTGCTAAAAAAGGGAAAATTAATCATCTCTCCAATAGTTGATGAAGAATATACGTTAGAGGAACTTTTATCTGGAGTTACAGTGGATAATGTACACAATGAAATTGACATGGAAAAACCAGTTGGGAAAGAAGTGTGGTAAATGTATAGTTACGTACCAGAACAGGGAAATTTCGTTTGGATTAATATGAAAGATGTCCGAAAAGACAGAGCGAATCCCGCCCAGGCGGGGCACAAATCATCAATCATCAATCATCAACATTGGAGCTATGCTGTCCAAAAAAAGCATTCCCTTTCTTGAAAGCGTACAGTGGTTTTTGGGCTGAATGCGAAGAATATACCCATCTTCCTCAAGCTGCTTTAGCTTCTCTGCAAACATATGGCGAAAGTTTATACCAAGATTTTCATCAATAGTATTGATGTTTATCCCGTCAGTCTTTCTCAACCCAAGATAAACCATCTCCATCATGCGTTGCTCTTTGCTTAAAATCTCTTTTTTTTCTATAGACAGCCTGCCCTCTTTTATATTGTTTATATATTTCTTTACGTTGCGGCAGTTCCAGTAACGCTTGGGGTCTATAAATGAATGGGCGGATGGTCCAAACCCCAGATATGGTGTGAATGACCAGTACTTTAAATTATGCCTGGATTTTCTGTGAGTATCTTTTGCAAAGTTTGATATTTCATACTGAATATAACCATGAGCAGTTAAATATTCAATTGTTGTTTTAAAAAGCTCGGCTGACAAAGAGTCGGCCACAGGTTTAAACTTGCCTTGCTGTCGCTCTCTGTCTAAAGGAGTGCCTTTCTCATATGTGAGCATATAACAAGATATGTGCTCGGGCTCAAATTCAACGGCTTTCCGAAGGTCGAAAAGCCATGTCTTTTTTGTCTGACCCGGAATGCCGCAAATAAGATCAATCCCAATATTGTCAAACCCTGTTTTTTGTGCAAACTTGATTATTTTATTTGCATCATTAGTTGAATGAATTCTGCCCAGAAAATCAAGAGTTGCGTCTTGAAAAGACTGTACGCCTATATTAATACGGTTAATACCAATACTCCGGTATTCTTTAAGCTTTTCAAGCGTAACAGTACCGGGGTTAACTTCTATGGTTATTTCAGAATTAGTAAGGATATGAAACAAACCGTACATTTTTTCGATGATATGGCTAATATCTTCTGCTTTGAAAACCGAAGGCGTACCCCCTCCGAAATATATGCTGTCAAATAGTAAAGAAGGTCTTGAGACCAAGTCAATTTCTCGGATCAGGGCATTAATGAATGGCTTTTTAAGTGATTGGTCAGTTATTGAGTAAAAATCGCAGTAAGGACATTTTTTAATACAAAAAGGGATATGCGTATATATGCCGGCAAGTTTGTTCAATTAGAGCCTTTTTTATAATTTGTTTTTTCGCACGTTTTAAAACTTTAGCTTTTTCAGAAATTACGGTGCAAATTTTAACTGTTTGATTATATTAATTTTATCTTCCTCATTTTTTCATGTGCATTTCATAAAAAAATAATGCCTTTTAAGCATTACCAAAGAAACAAGGTATAGAAAAGGAATATAAAGAGCTTCATCAACAGCATATCCAATTGGAATTATTTTGAGTGCTGTGTTGAGCTCGCATCAAAAACTCCGCATTTAAAAACCAAACCACCTGACAACGCAATAATACTGCTTATTATAAACAAATTAAATGAGCCCACACTTTCATATAAATAGCCGTTAAAAATAAATCCAACTGTCATCCCAAGGCCGTAAGTTACAGCATTATTTGCTGCCTGCCCCAGAGTTTTGGCTTTATCGGGAGTTAATAAATCAATATACAATATGCTTGCTATATGAAATGCTCCGTAAGTAACGGCATGAAAAACCTGTGATATCAGGATTAAAACTGGAGATTTTACAAAGAAAAGTATTAACCATCTTAATGTTGCTATAATAAATGAAAATATCAGAACATTTTCCAGGGGAAAACGCTTGAATATTTTGTCTGACTTTATCATTACAAGTATCTCTGCAATCGATGCCAAAGCCCAGGCAATTCCGATAAATGTTTTACCATAGCCAAGGCTGTCTAAATGGATGGAAAAAAAAGCATAGTAGGTTCCATGGCTTACAAGCATTAAAAAGGCGCAAAACAGGAAGACAGTTACACGCCTCTTTAGTAGAACTTTTGTCTTAGGAGTAAAAAACTCCTTCTTTGAAATAACAACATCAGGGATTCTAATAGAAACGAATGCCTGAAGCAGGGAGCCTGCAAGAATTACAGCAATGATAATCTTGATTGAAAAAAGATCAATTATTCTGCCGATGACTATTACAATAACAATAAAGGAAATTGATCCCCATGCCCTCAGCCTCCCGTAACTTTTCTTTTCTTTGCCCAGAACATCCATTGTAAAGGCTTCAAGAAAAGGTATAATCGGGGCATAAAAAATTCCATAACACAGGGTAATAAATAGCATTAACCAAAAATCAGCAGTATAAAGATAAAACGACCATATTACTGCGCTTACGAAATTGCATAAAATATATATTGGTCTCCTGATCTGAAAGCGGTCTGCCAGAGCCCCCCAAAATAATGGAAACAATACTATCGTCACCGTTCTGAGGGCAGACAGGATGCCTATTTGAAAACCGGTAAAATCAAGATAATAACAGTATAAATTAAAATAGGGCAAAAAAATGCCCATAATGCCAAAATATAAGAAATACTGAGAACCGATTATGAATCTGAATGAATTCCAGGGGCCTTTAATCATATTTGTGCAATACGGCATTTCTATATAAAACACAATCCATTCTGCCTATATAAGGTCGTCCGAGCAGCAATTCTCATTATGAAATCCAATAATATTTTTAAATTATTCCAAATGGTTGACAGCATGATAAATTTGCAGGCTTTGGTCGCGTTTCAAGAAACACAGAAAATTCGCAAAAACAAGAGAAAAGCCGACTTGCCTAAATTTAATTAAAACTCACAATCTTTTGAAATTCCATTAAATATTCCATAATGAAAATTGCTGTCGTCCGAGATATTTTCTTTACAAATTAGCTTTACCATGATAACCTTTTAGACAAACATCTATAATAAGCCGTAACAAGCAGGAGCCAAAAATGGATTATATCAAAATACGATTTGGCGATAATTTTGATGAATTAGGTTCCAAAATCGAAAAAACCATTGAGGACATGTTCAGATCTATGAATCCT
>JAJSZP010000016.1:0-24663 GCA_030262775.1 Deltaproteobacteria bacterium
CAGAAGTGAAGAAATCAAGAATATGATCACAGCGCTCGGTACGGGCGTTGGAACAGAAGAATACAATATAGAAAAAATCAGGTATCATAAAGTAATTATAATGACGGATGCCGATGTTGATGGTTCTCACATCAGAACGCTGCTCTTAACATTCTTTTACAGACAGATGCATGAAATAGTTAATAATGGATATTTATATATAGCTCAGCCTCCACTTTTCAGGGTAGGAAAAGGCAAAAACGCCATGTATCTGAAAGATGAGCCGGAATATAATAATTATGTTTTAAAAAGGGTTTGTAATAATAAAATTATAAAATTAGGAGACGAAAAAGAGATACTAAAAGAGCATAACCTATATGTTTTTATCGGAAATCTTGCCGAATATTTTATTAATATTCAAAAACTGGAAATGCGCGGTATTAATTTAGATTTAGTAGAATTGTTAATAAAGGAAGGGGTTGAGGATAAAAAATTTCTTGGAGACAAAGACAAGATGTTACAGTTAAAAAATTCTTTGTCTGATCAAGGATATAACGTTGGAGAGTTGCATTTTGATGATGAACGTAATTTGTGTGAATTTTCTGTTTCACCTGACGAAGATAGAACAATAAACGGGTTTATAACAAATTTATCAGATAAAGATATCAAGCAGATTAGAATAGGCAGAGATCTGGTATATTCATCTGTATTTCAAAAAACCATGGTCTTGGGCAAAAAAATATATAAACAAGATAAACCGCCTTTCTATGTGTTCAGCAAAGACAATGAAAAAGATTCGTTATGTTTTGAAGACAAGAAGAGCCTTCTTTTATTTTTAATGGAAGAAGGCAGAAGAGGAATAAGCATTCAGAGATACAAGGGTCTTGGTGAAATGAATCCCGATCAGTTGTGGGAGACAACCATGAATCCTGAAAAAAGAATCCTGCTTCAGGTCAAAGTAGATGATGCTATTGAAGCTGATCAATTATTTACCATTCTTATGGGAGAAGAGGTTGAACCAAGAAAAAAGTTTATACAGAACAATGCTCTTGAGGTCAGCACGCTGGATATTTAAACTGATTTTTCACAAGCTGATTTCACCACATCTGCTCTGAAATACCATAGCTTTATAGCCTGCCTCTTGCGCCTGAGTACCGCCCCGACCAAATAGCCAACTTCTCCTTGACAATACAGCTTTTTTTAATAACTATAGTAACCTGTGTACTTTAAATCCAGGAGCTTTTTTTGCTGAAACTTCACCCACACATATTATCTTATTCAAAATTCGACGTTCGATATTCATCTTTTAAAATAACTTAGCGCTTATGGGATACTGCTTTGTACTACTTTTATAACCTTTATAAACTGAGGAATTATGAGATGAGGATACGACTCAGTCTGTTTAGCTGTATATATGTGCCGGCATTGTGCCTGGTAATGGCTGTTTCTGCAATGGCCGACTCTGAACCACTTATTTTTGGAGAAGGGCTGGATGAGGAAATGCTGCTTTTTGCAGATATCCCTTCTGTATTCAGCGCCTCAAAATACGAGCAAAAGGTCACCGAGGCGCCGTCCAGAATCAGTATCGTGACTGCCAAGGAAATCCAGCGTTATGGCTATCAGACCCTGGCCGATATCCTGCGCAGCCTGCCCGGGTTTTATGCCAACTATGACCGCAACTATAGCTACACAGGTGTGCGGGGTTTCGGCATACCTGGTGACTATAATACACGGCTTCTGTTGCTCGTGGACGGCCACCGCATCAACGACAACGTTTTTGACAGATTATACAGCGACAGGGGCTTTATTCTGGATATAGATCTCATTGACAGGGTGGAGATAGTGCGTGGGCCCAGCTCTTCGCTATACGGCAGCAGCGCCTTTTTCGGCGTAGTCAACGTAATCACAAAAAAGGGGCGTGATCTCAAAGGAGCGGAGGTCTCGGCCGCTGCGGGCAGCCATGACAGCTACCAGGGGCGGGTGAGCTATGGCAACCGCTTTGACAACGGCCTGGAAATGCTTATCTCAGGCACCTACTATGACAGTGAGGGCAGACACTGGCTCTACTATCCTGAGTTCGATGACCCTGCCACCAACAATGGTGTGGCCGAGGACGCGGACGACGCGGAGTTAGAGAGCTTCTTTACCAGGCTGTCGTTTGGAGATTTTACCTTGGAGGGCGCATACTGCGAGTCGGAAAAGGGGGTCCCCACGTCACCCTACGAAACGGTGTTCAACGATCCGCGCACTCGCACCTGGGATGGGCGCTGGTATCTTGATCTGAAGTATCAGAGCCTTATGGAGAGCGGGACAGAGATTACTGCCCGGCTGTTCTACGACAGGTACTGGTATAATGGTGACTGGGTCTATGACTATGCTGAAGAGGGTGATCCACCTGATATCGAAATCATGAAGGATGATAGCGACGGCAAGTGGTGGGGCGCCGAAGCCCTGGTGACCCGCGAACTGTTCGAGCGCCACCGGTTCATTCTGGGCGCTGAATTTCGGGACAGCCTGCAGCAGACGCAGAGTGTCTGGGATATTTATGAAGTATATCTGGATACAAAAACAGACGACTATACCTGGGCTATCTTCATGCAGGACGAATTCAGGATCCGTGACGATCTGATCCTAAATCTGGGGCTCCGTTATGACTACTTTGACACTGTGGGCAGCAGCACCAATCCCAGGGCCGCGCTGATCTATTCTCCGTTTGAGTCGACTACCCTCAAACTCCTCTACGGTACGGCATTTCGCGCGCCAAATACCTATGAACTTTATTACCACGACGACGGTGAGACGCATAAACCCTGCGAGGACCTTGATCCGGAGACCATTGAGACCATTGAACTGGTCATGGAACAGCGTCTGACCGAACATCTTAGCGCGGTCGCTTCAGTCTTTCGAAACGAAATCGAAGATCTGATTGTCTTAACAAAGGATCCGGCGGATGATCTGATGGTGTTTGAAAATATGGACGATGCCAAAGTCACGGGCACGGAACTGGAGCTTGAAGGTCAATGGGACAACGGCTGGAAGGGATCGCTCAGCTACACCTATCAGGATGCTGAAAACGATCACACAGGCGAACGACTGGTCAATTTTTCACGCCAAATGGTCAAACTCAATCTCATTGCACCATTGATCGGAGATGACTTTGGCGCGGGTCTGGAAATGCAGTATGAGAGCGGCCGAAAAACGATCAAAGGCAACGAGACTGATGATAAGTTTATCACAAATCTGACGCTTTTTTCCAAGAACTGGGTCAAAGGGCTGAGGCTTTCTGCAAGCATCTATAATCTGTTTGACGAGGATTACGGCTGTCCGGCGTCTGAGGAGCATACCCAGGATATAATTGAGCAGGATGGACGTACTTTCAGATTTAAAATAGATTACGCATTTTAGAGGGTTATACCTCAAAAAACGCAATTTATAACCTTCCGGAGTATATCAAAAAAACGCATATGAAAGTGACAGCTTTCAGGTATCTGGTATGGCAGTTGGCAGCATTGGTGATTTTTTCGGCTACCCCAATGATCAGCCACAGCTCACAAGCTAAAGAGACGCTGCTTGTTTCAATACTTTGCAGTAGAAACTCAGCGCTGCACCAACAGGTAGCAGACTCTTTCAAGAAATATTTGCAGTCCCATATTTCCAGGGTGGAGTTTGCTGTCTATTACCTGGATGGGGGCCAGGAGATCTTAAGTAAAATCAGAAAACAGAAGATGGATCTGGTTTACACGCTTGGCTCCCGAGCCACTGGGACAGCGCTTAAGGAATTGACTGAAACACCTGTAATTGCATCCATGATATTCAGCTCCAGGGAATTTGTAAACGCACCCAATGCAACCGGTGTTATGCTGGAATTTCCGGCCTCTATCCAGTTGCAATGGCTGCGGCGTTTTCTGCCTGATGCAAAAAGAATAGGCGTAATTTGCAATCTGCAGGAAAACCGGCAACTGATCAATAAACTGGAACTGGAAGCTGAAAAGCTGGGACTTGAACTCATTGCTGTCAACGTAGAAACACCGAGAGAACTGCCTGCAGCGCTGAAGGTTCTTTCGCGTCGAGCGGATGTTTTGTTAGGGGTACCCGATAAGATCGTATTGTCATCGCAGGCCGCGAAAGCAGTGCTGTTATGCTCATTTCGCAACCGGATTCCTTTTGTTGGGCTCTCTGGTTCATGGGTAAAGGCCGGCGCTTTGTACACCCTTGCCCTGGACTACGGGAATCTTGGCACCCAGAGCGCCGAGATCGCCCTTCGGGTGTTACACGGGACGCCAGCCGGAACTATCCCGCCGGTTGCGCCACGCAAGGTCATGTACGCGCTCAATCTCAAGACAGCTCAATACATGAAGCTCAACATCAAACCGGAACTTGTTAAAGCGGCACAACATATCTTCAGGTGAGAAAACGGCTATGAACATAAAAAAACGCATTAACCTGTCGACAAAATTTAATTTGTTATCCATCTCGTTGATTATAATTACTGCCGTGGCAATTGCCCTGTTTGTTATTCGACAGCACCGGGCTGAACGCTACCAGGATCTTTTGAAACACGGGATCAAAATCGCCGGTTTGGCGGCTGAAATCAGCGAGTTAGGAATTTACACAGAAGATACCGATACTTTGCAGGATATCGTAGACGGCATCTCGGGAAGCGAGCTGGCCTATGTGGCGTTTATGCGTGCTGACAAAACAGTTCTGTTTGATAGGGATTTTCAGGTTGAGCTGCAGATACCCGCGCTCCAGAACAAAATAAACGGTCTTGGCTACCAACGGGTCTACTCAGGCGAGTTTGTCAATTCTCTTGACGGCAATCCCTATGTTGAGATAATAGCGCCTGTGCTAACCGGTCAAAATATAGATGCAGCCGAGCTGGCTACGGGAGATACAGGCAATGTTGTCAAGTCAGATATAATCGGCTACGTAAGGCTGATTATCAGCGAGGCACAAATGCGTAGGGCCATTGCCGAGTCTCTGCAGGGAGTTGTCATGGTAACCTGCGGGGTGGTGCTGATGGGCATTCTTTTGACTCTTCTGATGACGCGCAGGATAACGGCTCCGATTGCCATTTTGACGCGTGCGACACATGATGTTGCAGAGGGAAAACTGGACCAGTGTATAAAGATCAGGACGCGGGACGAGTTGAACGAACTGGCAAAAGGTTTCAACAACATGCTTGAGCGCCTGCATGCCTACCGGAACGAGGTTGAAGACCATCAGCGCACCCTTGAAGACAAGGTAGAAGAGCGTACCAGGGCTTTTCAAAAGGCCAAAGAAGCTGCAGAAGCGGCCAGCCGGGCGAAAAGCGAGTTCCTGGCCACCATGAGCCATGAAATACGCACACCCATGAACGGGGTCCTGGGCATGACCGAGCTGTTGATGGGCACCGAGCTTTCCGGCCGGCAGCGCAGGTTCGCCCAGACCATCCAGCGTTCCGGCGACTCTCTGCTGAGGATCATTAACGACATTCTTGACTTTTCCAAGATCGAGGCAGGTAAAGTGGTGCTGGAAGCCCATGATTTCAACCTGCGGGACCTAGTTGAAGAATCCGCGGTCATGCTGGCGGAGCGGGCGCACAGTAAGGCTTTGGAACTGACCCATGTGTTGCCCATTGACCTTCCGGTGGCGTTACGGGGTGACTCGAACCGCCTGCAACAGATACTGGTAAACCTGCTGGGCAATGCGATAAAGTTCACTGACAGGGGTGAGGTTGTGGTGCGCGTGGACGTGCTTGATCAGACCAAAGATAAAATTCGTTTTCGTTTCGAGGTTACAGATACCGGTATCGGCATTACACCGGAAATCCAGGCACGGATTTTTGATGCCTTTTCCCAGGCAGATGGATCCACCACCCGCAAATACGGCGGTACCGGCCTGGGTCTGGCCATCTCCCGCAGGCTCGTGGATCTGATGGGTGGCGAGATGGGCGTAGAAAGTGAACCAGGCAAGGGTTCCACCTTCTGGTTTACTGTCAGTTTCACACGCCGGACCGGGAATAAATACTACGGCCTGCTTCCGGCAGAAGACCTTTGTGGACTGCGGGTTTTGATCGTGGACGGCAATGCCACAAACCGTGAGATCCTGATCAACCAGGTGACTGCCTGGGGAATGCAAAACATCAGCGCGGAAAACGGCGCTCAGGCGCTTGAGATGCTGCGCACTGTTGCTTTGAAGGGCGAGACCTGCGATATAGTTCTTCTGGACTGGCACATGCCCGGAATGGACGGCATTGAGCTTGCGCGCAGGATCAATGCGGATCCGCTCATCCCTGAAATGCATTTGGTGATGCTCAGCTCTGCGGGTCTTGACGAAGAAGCAGAAAGAGCAGCAGTTGTTGGAATTCATCGTTACCTTAACAAACCGGTTCGTCAGTCCGAGCTTTATGACTGCCTGGTGGAGATCATAAGCGCATCAATTGGGGGACAAATTCTGCAACCAGACAGTGTGCGGGCAGAAAGAGCTAAAGCAGTATTTGACGCCTACATCCTGCTGGCCGAAGACAATCCGGTGAATCAGGTGGTGGCCCAGGAGATGCTGGAGCTGATGGGCAACCGGGTCAACGTGGTAGAAAACGGGTTGGAAGCGGTAGGGGCAGTCGCAAAAGCCGGCTTTGACCTGGTATTGATGGATTGCCACATGCCGGTTATGGACGGATTTACCGCGGTAGCTAAAATCCGGGAGCATGAACAGGCCGAGGGCAATGGTCAACGTGTCCCTATTATTGCGCTCACAGCAGACGTGCGGAAAGGAATACAGGATCGGTGTGTGGCTGGGGGTATGGATGGCTATCTGAGCAAGCCTTTTACCCTGGATCAGTTAGAGGCAGTACTATCGCTGTGGCTGGACCGGCATGAGGAATCTGCCGGGTCAAAGACAATGGAGCAGTCAGTCAATCCGGATGAACAGACAGAGACAGAGTCAGAGCCATTGCTGGAGCAGCATGTGTTGGACAAAATCCGCGCCCTGCAGCAGCCAGGCAAGCCCAGTATCCTGGGAAAGATTATAAAGCTTTATCTGGAAAACTCGCCAGGGTTGATCACGACCGTGCGCGAGTCTGTTGAACAAGGTGATGGCGGAGCCCTGTGCGAAGCAGCCCACAGTCTGAAGTCAAGCAGCGCCAACCTGGGCGCTATTCAACTGATGGCCGTGTGCAAGGAGCTTGAGGACATGGGACGGGATGGACGCACAGACGCTGCTAAAGAGCTGATTGGCCGCATTGAATCAGAATTTAAATCAGCCAATACAGCGCTGGCCGAGGAGTTAAGGAGAATATCCGATGGATAAGTACCGACAAGCCAAGAAAGAGCAGCCGGTTGTCCTTGTTGTGGACGACGATATTGCCGTACGCATGTTGATGCGTGAATCGCTGGAGCAGGCAGGCCTGATCGTGAAAGAGGCTGAAAACGGTGTTGACGCCCTATCCGCTTTTGAAAAAGAGACGCCCGATCTGGTGCTGCTGGATGTGAATATGCCGATGATGAATGGATTTGAAACCTGCTCCAGGCTGCGGCAACTGTCCAGAGGGAGTGACGTAGGAATCGTGATAGTCACAGGCCTTAACGATGTGAAGTCGATTCGCCGTGCTTATGAGGTGGGCGCGACGGATTTTATCACCAAGCCGGTTAACTGGCCGATTCTGAACCATCGTGTCCGCTATTTACTGAGAACCATAGATGCGTTTCGGGATTTGCGCCGGAGCGAAACCAGGTTGTCTCAGGCTCAAAGTGTTGCCAGTCTTGGAAACTGGGAGCGGGATATCTTAAGCAACAAACTTTACTGGTCGGACGAAATCTACCACATCTTTGGGCTTGAGCCGCAGACATTTGATGTAACCTACGAGGCATATCTCAGATCGGTGCATCTGGAGGATCGGGCTTATGTTATAAATGCTGTTGACATGGCTTTGCATAAAAACGAGTTATACAGTATTGATTACCGGATCATCCTGCCGGATGGAACCGAGCGTGCGGTTTATGAGCAGGGCCAAACGGTTTTTGATGAAACCGGTAAAGCAATCGGCATGTATGGTATAGTGCAGGACATAACCAAACGTAAAAAGGACGAAGCAAGGATCCGGTTTCTTGCCTATTACGATGTCTTAACCGGATTGCCCAACCGCCAGCTTTTCAAAGAACATGCTGACCGGGCAATTTTTGCGGCAAAACGTGACGGGGCAAAGGTAGCCGTGATATTCCTGGATCTGGATAACTTCAAGCGCATCAATGATACACTTGGACACAAAGCCGGCGATAAGCTGTTAAAAAAGATTTCCGAAAATCTGACGCTCAGCATTCGCTCCTCGGATATCGTTACCAGGACGGAAGAAGGAAAGCAAACCAAGACATCTCTATCGCGGCTGGGCGGTGACGAATTCACCATCCTGCTTAGCGGCCTGAGCAGGATGGAACAGGCTGCCGTGGTGGCAAAGCGCATAATAGACTATGTGTGTCTGCCGATGAAGATTGACGGTCAGGATTTGTATGTTACCGGCAGTGCCGGGATTGCCGTTTACCCTGATGATGGCGAGGACCTCGGCTCGCTGTTGAAGAATGCGGACGCTGCTATGTATTATGCAAAGGATGCAGGCAAAAATAACGCTCAATTCTACGCCAGGCACATGAACGCCAGCACGCTGGCTAGACTCAAGATGGAGGTCAACTTGAAGAAAGCTTTGGAATTGAACGAACTGATACTTTATTATCAGCCCCAGATGGAAATTCAGACAGGCAGGATCATAGGTCTGGAGGCGCTGATTCGCTGGAAGCACCCGGAGATGGGACTGATATCCCCGCTGGAATTTATTCCCATTGCGGAAGAAACCGGACTGATTGTTTCTATCGGAAAATGGGTGTTGAAAACGGCCTGTGCGCAGATAATGGTTTGGCACAGGGCCGGTTTCATCCCGCTGCGCATAGGAGTCAATTTGTCCAGCCGTCAGTTTAGACAACGGGACCTTGTTGAGTCGGTAAGGCAGGTTCTGGATACCACTTGCCTGGATCCTAAGTACCTGGAGCTTGAGCTTACAGAAAGCATCATTATGCACAATGTAGAGGAGACTATAACCGAGTTGTATGAACTAAAAGAGATTGGATTAAACCTGTCGGTTGATGATTTTGGCACAGGCTATTCCTCAATGAGCTACTTGAAGCGTTTTCCGCTGGATACCTTGAAGATCGACCGCAGTTTTGTAAAAGACATAACCACGGATTCTAATGACGCAGCGATCACAAAGGCCACCATCGTTTTAGCAAAGAGCCTGGATCTGACAACGATTGCAGAAGGCGTGGAAACGGAAGAGCAGCTGACATTTCTGCGCGAGCAAGGCTGTGATCAGGTTCAAGGTTATCTCATCAGCCCGCCAGTGCCAGCCGAAAAAGTGGAGGAACTCCTTATACGTTCTTATTTTGTAAAGGCAAAGCCAAAACATAACCCGGCGTTATGATCTGTTTCGTTGTTCTGTCAAATCATGTAACTTTCTGGTATTATAATTTTAGTGCCCGAACGAAAACTATATAGCGTGAGTTTATTTTTTGTATACGCTGAAAATGGTGAGTTAAATATGCTTTGTTTTAAACAGGATATCTATTATGTATAAACGATAAATCCCGCAACTTGTTGGATTTGCCGTCTATTTTAGCATATACTACTATGTTGCCACAACGCATTGATTTAATAAGAAATATTTCAATGCAGGAGAGATAAATGATTCATGTATTACTGGTAAGTTCTGATAAAGATTTTTTTACCGATTTTGCATCAAATATGGGAGAGAATGTCAATCTGAATATTTCCCGGGCAAAGTCTGGCGGCAATGCCCTTTCCATGATTTCAGCCAATAGCTTTGGGCTGGTAGTTACTGATGAATCGCTTTCCGATATGACCGGTCTTAAATTCGTGGAAAAACTGGTTTCAACAAATCCGATGATCAATTGTGCAGCAGCAAGTTCTCTTTCATCCAAGGATTTTCATGCGGCAAGCGAAGGGCTTGGCATTCTTATGCAACTCCCGCCCAGGCCGAATAAAATTCATGCAGAAAATTTGTTGCAGTATCTTAATAATATTTTAAAAATTACAAACAGAACAAACTGATTAAATAAGGAGAACTTTTAATTATGGAAAGTGGAAGAATAGCTGTTCCATCCAACGGACAGGGTGGTCTTGGCGGAATCAGGGCAGGACATTTCGGTCATTGTGAAGTGTTTACATTTGTTGATGTGGAAAATGGAGAAATAAAAAATGTTTCAACACTGCAGAACCAGGAACATGCCCAGGGTGGATGCATGGTTCCCGTCAACCTGCTGGCAGAACATAAAGTTAATGCCCTCATAGTCGGAGGAATCGGTATGCGACCGCTTATGGGGTTCAGGCAGGTGGGCATTGATGTCTATTATGATGCAGAACGGGCTGACATAAGGCCTGTGGTTGAAGATCTTATAGAAGGAAAACTGCAAGTTATTGCAAATGACCAGGTTTGCGGAGGCGGTGGAACGAATCCGGCATAAAGGAAAAACAGAAAATGAAAATAGCTGTTACATCCAAAGGCAAACATCTTGATTCACAGGTTGATCCCCGATTCGGAAGGGCTGCTTATATACTTATAGTTGATACAGACAGCTTTGACTTTGAAGTTGTGGACAATTCAGAAAATGTAAATGCTCTTAAAGGCGCCGGAATTCAGACTGCTTCTATGGTAAGCGACAAAGGCGCAGAGGTTTTGCTTACAGGTTTATGCGGACCCAATGCATTTAAGACACTTGAGGTCGCAGGAGTAAAGGTGGCGAATGATGTCAGCGGCACGGTCAGAGATGCTGTAACTGTCTTTAATGAAGGGAAATCGCTCTTTGTTGATGGAGCAAATGTTGAAGGGCAATGGTAAATCGGTAAAAAAGGAGCTAAAGTGGAAAAAATATTAATCGTAGGATGCAAAAAAGCAATGGATGATGTCTGCATAGGCTGTTGCAGATGTATGGTCGGATTTAACAGAAAAAAAGGCGAGTTTGAGCGTTATAAAAATCAGGATAGCGAAGTTATCGGCCTTTTAAATTGCGGAGACTGTCCCGGGGTTGCTATTGTCACACGACTTGCCCAGGTCAATCTCTGGAACAAACCAATGGATGAAAAGGTAACCAAGGTACATATTGGACCCTGTATAGTGGATCATTGTCCGTATAAGGATACGATTATCAAAAAGATTAAGGCAAAAGCCGGAGTGGAGGTTATTGAAGGTACCCATCCTTATAAACCTGACAATATCTTTGCGTAATTGCAGAAAATTACATGATTTTCGTCAAAGGATCAAGATAATTGAGAACCGAAATAAAACCAATCGGTTTTGTATATACTGCTTCAGAAAAGATTCCCAGACACTGGACTGTTTCCGATGTGGAAGGGATTTTAAACGTTAACAGGGAATATACGGCCGGTCTCAGGGATATAAAAGCAGGACAGCGTATAGTTGTGATTTTTCTGTTTCATAAAAGTCCTGATTTTACATCAGGCTTTTTTTTCCAAGCGCCTCCGAATCATGAAAAAAAGCTGGGGGTGTTCAGTAACTGCTCTCCGATCAGACCAAATCCTATCGGCATGTCAGTTCTTGAAGTTTTAAAAGTAAATGACAGTAAAATTTATGTAAAAGGTATAGACATGCTGGATGGAACGCCGGTGCTTGATATCAAGCCGTATATCGAAAGCAAATTCGACTGTCCCAGTTATCAGGAGAAAAAATAAAACAACCTCATGAAAATTACTATTATATACGACAATACCGCATTTAGTAAAAGCCTTACTCCGGACTGGGGATTTTCCTGCCTTGTTGAAGCATACGGCCGGAAGATTCTTTTTGATACGGGCGCAAAAGGCAGTATTTTGCTTGATAACATGAAAAAACTTGATATATCTCCTTCTGAGATAGACATGGTTTTTATTTCGCATGATCACTGGGATCACACTGGAGGGCTTCCGGCTTTTCTGAAAAAAAATCAGGTGAAAGTGTTTATTCCTGCTTCATGCAAAATGTCTGGGGATACGATAGTGAGGGTGGATACCGGGCTTAAAATTTGTGAAAACATTTATTCCACAGGCGAACTTCAAAATATTGAGCATTCTCTAGTTATAAAGGAAAGGGAGAGCGTAATCGTTATTGCGGGATGCTCTCATCCGGGAGTGCGGGAAATCATGAAGGCAGCTTCACAAGTCGGCAGAGTCAGCATGCTCATTGGAGGGCTTCACGGCTTCAGTGATTTTGAGTTGATTAATGATCTGGAGAAGATTTGTCCTACACATTGCACCCAGTACATTCAGAAAATAGAGACACTTTTCCCCGACAAATATATTAAAGGGGGTGCAGGAAAAGTAATTGAGATGTTTAGTGTTCCTGTAACATCTCAATAAATAATAGAGGAGTCCACTACTGCCCAGACATACTCTGTGTGATTGATCTTGTTATAGTAATCAACCCTGCTGTTTTTCATGTCCACACACCAGGCATAATCGGGGTCCTGGACATTCTGCTCGGATGACCAATATATACCTGAAGCTGTATGCAAAAATGGATGGCGACCAGGAAGAACCGGATTTTCGTTGCTGCAATCAATCAGTGTTCTAAAATCCTTCACTTTCGGAAGACGCCAGTCCTTATAACCATAGAGCTTTTTAGCATTCAGGCGCATAATAAATTTTTTAGCCTCGAACCAGTTCCTTCTGCCATGCATAAGGTTTGCATCCTTTGTCCACATTAATCCGGAAAGACGATCCGTGACAGTTCCATTTCCATGATCGTAAAAACGTTTTTCAGGCCACGCTTTTCCATTCTTAAGCGCCCCATCATCTCCTGCATAGTAAGAAATATTCTGTCCGGTTTTTGGAATCAGATCAACGGAGCTGTCCGTAGTGCGTACCGGCCAGACATGGTTGAGCATATGGTGTTTGTGACCATAGTCAATATGTCCAAGAAAGCAATATATACGCCATACGTGATTGCTGTAATCGGCTGTAGTAGTACTTGTCCAGTACCAGGCTTTTACATTGGAAAAAGGATGGCTGTGAGGAAGCGCCGGAGCATGCCTGCTTCTGTCAATAAGGGTTGCGAGTTCGTTTACATTAGGCAATCGCCAATCGTGATATCCGCAGTATTTTTTTGAATTGAGTCGGGAAACAGCATCAAGGGCGCGAAACCAGTTGTATATATTGTCGGCGGGATCAGCATTTCTTGACCACATAAGTCCGGTCAGCCTGTCAGTAACTGTTCCATCTATATGGTCTAAAAAACGACCTTTTTCTCCGAAACTTTTCCTTATCTCTCCAGGAAAGAGGAGGAAAGTAAGAAGCAAAAAAAGAATCGTCCGGCTGCAAGTTAAGGCAAAAGGCATTTTTCGGCAATATTCGTTAGGGTGTTTTTTCATAAGCCATTTCATTAAGATAGCCACGAACAAGATCATCGGGATGTTTGTCGTCGCTGCAGAATGTCAGAAAGTTATAATGCTTTTCTATAATAGCATGAATATGCGAGTCGACGAATCCCTGAGTGATGTATATATCGCTTGTTTTTCTGTTTCGAATTATTTCGATGATTCGTCCGTTGGAAATTTTTATTGTACCCGGGTATGTTTCGGCGTTTGTGACATCCACTATATTTCCTGAGATATTTGTTACGTCACTTTGCATTTTTTGCTTCTTCTTTTTTTCGTGCCACGGCTCTTCATCGAACAAATGAGGCCATATGTCAACCTCTTGCCAGCATCCCACCCCATAGCTTTGCATCCTTGTCCCTGTAAGTCTCAACAAACGCCACCATAACTTACTGAAACGAGAACAGACAATATTTTATATGTGTTTAAATTTGCCATGGCAAATTTAAAGTGTTATCAAAGAAAGCCTTGGTTTCCAAGGGGCAGGGTATAAACTTTCACCCTTAGGTGGATGTCTTTAGCATATTTTCAATTAAAATAGTTGTTCGAAGGACACCTTTGTGGCTTTAGCCTAAACTGATTGCTTTCAAGCTATTAACAAACTACCGGCTTTAGCCAGTAAGTAATTGACTTTCAGAATTTATTAGCCGAAGGGTCAGGATTAGCTTTCGATTAAAGAGCTTCCCGTCATCTGTTCAGGTTTGTCAATATTCATGATATGAAGAATGGTAGGGGCGATATCTCCCAGAATGCCATCTGGTCTTAGTTTTACATTTTGCTGTTTGTCATCGACCAGTATAAATGGAACAGGGTTGAGTGTGTGGGCTGTATGTATATGTCCGTCTGTATCAGTCATCTTTTCTGCATTTCCATGATCGGCAGTAACCAGAACAACCCCTCCCTGGGCTTTTGCCTGGCTCACAACTTTTTCCACACATTTATCAACGGCTTCGCAGGCCTTGATTGCAGCCTCAAGCACGCCGGTGTGTCCCACCATATCCATATTGGCAAAGTTAAGAATAATAATATCATAGTTTTTTGACTGCAAACGGGAGATAACTTCTTCTGTTACTTCAAAAGCGCTCATTTCCGGTTTTAGATCATAGGTTGGAACTTCGCGTGGCGATGGTATCAAACATCTGTCTTCAAAAGGAAAAGGCTTCTCTTTACCGCCATTAAAAAAATATGTTACATGAGCATATTTTTCTGTTTCCGCTATTCTTAGCTGTTTTAAATTATTTTTACTTATAACTTCGCCAAGTATTTCATCCATATGAATTGGAGGAAAAGCAACTGGAAGTGGAAATTTTTCATCGTAAATCGTCATACACACAAAATCACAAAGCCTGGGGAAGGAAATTCTATTAAAAAATGTAAATTCAGGATCTGTAAATGCCTGTACTATTTGCCTTGCACGGTCTGCCCGAAAATTAAAAAATATGATACCATCGCCATCCTGAACGGTTCTGAGCGGCTTCCCGTGCTTTTCTGTAATAATAACCGGTTGTATAAATTCATCAGTTTCATTTCGGCTGTATGCATTTTTTACAGCTTCTACAGGATCCTTTTCTTCAACTCCTTCACCTAACGTATATAAGCGATAGGCTTTTTCAATGCGGTTCCATCTTTTATCGCGATCCATTGCAAAATAACGTCCGCAGATACTAAGGATGGAACCAAAACCTGTTTTATTTATATATTTCTGTAAATTTTTTATGTAATCAGCCCCGCTGTCAGGAGGAGTATCCCGGCCATCAAGAATAGCATGAATGTAAACATGTTTAAGCTCTTCTTTTTTTGCCATGTCCAGCAAAGCCAGTAAATGACTGAGATGGCTGTGAACGCCGCCATCTGAAACAAGTCCCATTAAATGTAAGGCAGAGTCATTTGCTTTAACTTTTGATATAATTGATTTTAAAATATTATTTTCAAAAAATTTTCCGCAGCTTATTGATTTATCTATTCTTAGAAGATGCTGATATACTACCCTTCCGGCTCCGATATTAAGATGCCCGACCTCGGAATTTCCCATAATTCCTTCCGGAAGGCCTACAGCTTTTCCGGAACATAAAAGGCTGATGTGGGGATATTCTTTCTCAAGCCTGTCAAGATAAGGAGTTTTGGCCAGCATAACAGCATTGCCTTCCCTATTAGAACTAATTCCCCATCCATCCAGGATAATCAGCATACAAAATTTTTTATTATAGTCAGTAATCCTTTTCGCATCTATCCAGAGGCTTTCGAGATCAAACAAAGTACGCATCGGTTCATAAAAAATATGAATAATAACATGTCCATAATCCATAACAACCCAGTGCCCTTCTTCTTGACCCTCAACGCTAAGCGGTTTTATTCCATTTTTTTTCAGATCCATCTGAATAGATTCAGCAACTGCTCTAACCTGACGATTAGAAAGCCCGCTGCAAATTATAAAATAATCTGCAATAGAAGTCAGCCCTCGAACATCCAGAACAACCAGTCCTGTAACTTTTTTTTCCAAAGCTGCTTTAACGTAAACGTCAAGAGAGGGATCGTTTTTATAAATCATATATAAAGTCCTTTGTTGATTATAAAGTCTTCAACCTTTTTAGGAACCAGGGAATTAATTGGTATGCCTTTCTTAATAAGATTACGAATTTTAGTTGATGATATGTCAGGTGAATTTATATCCACATAAAAAATTTTCTGTTTTTTTTCATGGACAAAACATGATCGGGAAATGGAAAATTTATAGGTGCCGGATATTTTTTCCTTAATATAATCTTCAAGGACTTTCCATTTCAACGCTTCCTCAGTATCTACACCTCCAGGCCGTGTCATAACAATAAAAGATGTAAGATAAAAAAGATCTGAAAAAGATTTCCAGGTATCTATTTCAAGAAAGGCGTCAATACCAAGAATAAGATAAAGTCTGGAATAATCCGGCAGAATAAATTTAAAGTGATTAACGGTATCAATGGTATATGATGGACCTGAACGTTTAATCTCAACATCGGAAATAATAACTGCGTTCAAAAGTTCAGGATATTCTGAAACAGCGAGCCGAATCATCTCAAGGCGGTATTTTGCATCGACCACATCACCCTGCTCCTTATGTGGAGGAAGAGCTGCCGGGATTATATAAAATTTATCCAGGGCAAAACGATTTTGCACCCCCTGAATAGCTCTAAGATGCCCAGCGTGAATCGGATTAAAAGTCCCTCCGAACAACCCTATATGTTCCAAAAAAACAGACCTTTCATAGTAAATAATAACGGTTCACGGTTTTGCCTGACCCCCAATCTCCTAATCCCTGACCTGTCCCTCTCCAAAAACAACAAACTTGGTTGTTGTTAATTCATTAACACCCATAGGCCCAAAGGCATGAAGTTTTGAGGTGCTTATACCTATTTCCGCTCCAAGTCCAAGCTGCCCCCCGTCGTTAAAACGAGTAGAAGCATTGACAATAACAACTGATGAATCCACTTCATGTACAAAACGCCTTGCCCTGTTATAATCTGAAGTCACGATTACATCTGTATGGCTTGATCCATATCTTGCGATGTGCGTAACAGCTTCTTTCATATCTTTTACAACTTTTACTGCAAGAACAAGATCAAGGAATTCCGCCGGCCAATCCTCTTCCACAACATTTGCCGCCTCTGGCAAGATTCGACATGTTTCAGGGCAGCCCTTGATTTCAACGCTTGCCTGAACAAAACGTTTTGCCATGGCCGGAAGAAAATTCTCAGATACAGATTTGTTGACAAGCATTGTTTCCATGGCATTGCAAACACCCGGACGCTGAACTTTTGAATTAAAACAAATATTCTCAGCCATTGCAAGATCCGCCCCTTCATCAACATATACATGGCATACGCCCTTGTAGTGTTTTAAGACTGGTATTTTCGAGTTCTCTACCACAAAACGTATCAGGCCTTCACCGCCTCGAGGAATAATAAGATCAATAAATTCTTCCTGTTTCAAAAGAACATTAACAGCATTTCTGTCCCTTACAGGAACAACTTGTGCTGCTCCATCAGGAAGTCCGGATTTTTTAAGGGCATTACTTATTATAGCAGATAGCGCCCGATTTGAATGAAGAGCTTCAGAACCTCCACGAAGTATCACTGCATTTCCAGCTTTCAGGCAAAGACCGGCAGCATCTACAGTAACATTTGGTCTTGACTCATAGATAATGCCAATGACTCCAAGAGGTATGCGCATTCGTGACACTTCTAACCGGTTGGGTCTAAGCCATGTATTGCTCATAGAACCCACAGGGTCCGGAATCCGGACCACCTCTCTGAGTCCATCTGCCATGGATTTAATTGTTGAATCCTTTACAGTGAGCCGATCAATCATTGCGTTGGAAAGCCCCATTTCCCTGGCGCGTAAAAGATCCTTTTCATTTTCCTCCTGGATATAGGGCGCCTCTTTCTCAATATTATCAGCTATCCTTATAAGCGCTTCATTTTTTTTATCCAAAGGGCATCTTGCCATTTCAATGGAAGCTGCTCTGGCTGCTTTTACCATCTCAACAATTGTTGACTCAACAGACATCTGATTCCTCCTCGATATGTGTGTACCCGTTCACGGTTTTATGCAGTTTTCAGGTCACACTTTATTGCCAGATTATCTCTATGTATGACTTCATCATAGGACTTATGCCCGAGATATTTTTTTATCTTGCCGGACTTGAGCCCCATTATCTTTCGTATATCGGAAGCACAGTAATTTACAAGACCCGTCCCCAAAATCTCATCATTGTTTTCTCTTCTGAATTCAACTCCGGCACCCACGCTAAATTCCCCCTCTACTCTTACAATACCGCTCGGCAGAAGGCTCTTGCCGCTTTTAAGGATAGCATCCGCAGCTCCATCATCAATCATGATAGTTCCTTTAGGCTTTAATGTAAAAGCTATCCAGCATTTACGGTTTGCCAGCTTTTCTTTTTTTGGAATAAAAAAAGTACCATGCTTTTTGCCGGCAAAAAGTTTTATCAGAATATCATGCTTTTCACCCCCGGCTATTAACATCGGTATGCCTGCGGCAGTAACCTTTTTTGCTGCTATTATCTTACTGAGCATGCCGCCGGTTCCCAGGGGACCCGTAATATTGGTTGCATATTTTTCAATATCTTTTTTAATTGTCGTAACTACTGAAATAAGCTCAGCATCCCGATTCTTACGCGGATCCATAGTGTAAAGACCATCAATATCAGTAAGGTTAATAAGAATATCTGCATCCATAAGCAAGGTTATCATTGCGGAAAGGTTATCATTGTCCCCGAACTTTATCTCTTCAACCACAACTGTATCGTTTTCATTTATGATTGGAATAACCTGCCATGATAGCAGGGTACAAAGTGTATTGCGTGCATTTAAATATCTCTTTCGATTCACGAGATCGTCACTTGTTAAAAGTATCTGTGCAACCTTTTTATTATATCGTGCAAAAGACTTTTCGTATTCCATGATTAGTCCGGCCTGACCAACGGCTGCAACGGCCTGTCTTTTTGGGATTTCATCCGGTCTTTTAGAGAGTCCTATTTTTTTTATACCTGAAGCCATTGCGCCGGATGATATCAGAATTATCTCTAATCCCCTGTCGGCAAGTTGGCAAATTTGTCTGCTGATTGATCTAACAGCCTTTAAATTTAATCCATTATCTTCTGTAAGAACACCGCTGCCTACCTTTACGACTATGCGTTTTGCGTCTTTAAAACATCTTTTTCTTTTATCATTCATCTAAATTATCCAGGGATTGAACAATTTTTGATTTTAAATTATCAATTCCTTCTCCGGTTAAAGCCGAAATTAATATGATTTTAATACCCTCAGCAAAAGCTTGAAAAATATCAACAGCCTTTTTAGCATCAGGCATATCAATCTTGTTAAGAACAACTATTTGAGATTTTTTTGCAAGCCCCTCGCTATAACTTGCCAATTCGTTATTTACAGTTTTATATGACTTAAGTGGGTCTGCCGGATCAATTGATGACAAATCTATCAAATGAATAAGAATACGTGTTCTTTCTATGTGGCGCAGAAATCTTATACCAAGCCCGGCGCCTTTATGTGCACCTTTAATCAAACCTGGAATATCTGCCACCACAAAAGGCTCTCCCCAGCGTGTTTTAACAACGCCGAGATTTGGGACAAGAGTTGTAAAGGGATAACTTCCTGTTTTGGGATGTGCTGAAGAAATTGCGCTGATAAGGGTGGATTTGCCGGCATTGGGAAAACCGATTATACCGACATCGGCAAGAAGTTTGAGTTCGAGTTTAAGTTTTAATGTTTCACCTGGTTCGCCTGGCTGAGCAAAACGAGGCGCACGGTTTGTTGATGTTTTAAAACGAGCGTTACCCTGTCCTCCTCTGCCGCCCTTTGCTATTATATGTTTATCACCGGGTTTAGTAAGATCTTTGATTACTTGTCCCGTATCTGAGTCGCTAATCACGGTTCCTGGAGGAATTTTTATAACAAGGTCATCGCCATGTTTGCCTGCCTTGCGTTTGCCTTGACCTCCGGCACCATTTTTTGCTTTAAAATCTTTTCTATATCTAAAAAAATAAAGTGTACGTTTTTGAGATGATGCCTCTAAAATTACATCTCCGCCTTTACCTCCATCTCCGCCGTCCGGCCCTCCACGCGGGATAAATTTTTCACGCCTGAAACTAACACATCCTCTGCCTCCATCGCCGGACTGAACGGTAATAATTGCTTCATCAATAAATTTCACTCTGTATAAACACTTACCTTTTTACGAGAACGTCCCATTCGCTCATAAGCAACAATACCATCTATTTTAGCAAACAGGGTATAATCTTTTCCTAATCCAACGTTTTCTCCCGGATGTATTTTAGTTCCCAACTGGCGAACTAATATATTGCCGGCCCTCACATTTTCTCCGCTAAATCGTTTTACACCACGCCTTTGCGCATTACTGTCCCGGCCATTCTTCGAACTGCCGCCTGCTTTTTTGTGTGCCATTACAACAACTCCTTAATATAAAATAAAACATAACTCCTCAGGTTGGTTAGGCTGAAGACTTTTAGAGAAAAATTCCAGAAGCCAATATTTTCTTAATACGCCTGGAACTTTTGTCCTAAACATAGAGAATAACTCTCAGGAATCATCTGTTTCCTTCAATCCTATAGCCTTCAATCTAAAGACCTGAGTAATAAAACTAATTGTTTTGCAAGATACTGTCTATTTTGATTGCTGTATATTGTTGACGATGTCCCTGTTTCCTGCGATATTTTTTGCGCCTTTTATACTTGAAAACAATAATCTTTTTTGCTTTATTCTGTTCAACTATATGACCATTAACTGAAATATCTTCAAGAACAGGCCGCCCTATATTAACATTTTCACCGTCTGAAAACATGAGAATTTTGTCAAATGAAACAGGAGCGCCAATATCCCCTGAGATCTTTTCGACTCTCAGGATTTCACCTTTCTGAACTTTATATTGTTTTCCGCCCGAAGAAACTATAGCGTACATAAATTACCCTTCCTGATAACTGCAATATCAATTGTTGCTTTATAAATTAAAAGTAATTATTCTTATTATATTCTTAAATTTTGTCAAGATATATTTATATTTTGATAACAGTAAAGATAAACATAACAGTTGATAGTCCCCTGCAAAGCAGTGCAGGTTTAGGAATACTGCCCTGTTTTACTTTGTAAACACCTGATTTTTTGCTATGCGCTGTCAGAATATATGGTATATAACTTATTGAAATTATTAATCATCACTACTTTATAGGGACTGCCAAAATTTCAGTCAGTTGACAATAATTGGTGTAAGGTTTATTTTCAAAGTATACCTTTTAGCAGAGTAAAAATCATTAAACAGGGAGAAAAACTGATGAATAACAGCATGAAATATATTATCTTTTCAGTTTTGACAGCAATAGTATTAATTCCATGGTCTTTAAATGTTGTATATGCCTATGAGACGGCTCTTAGAATTTCAGACAGGGAGATTATTGAATCTTTGGTCGAACTTAAGCAGGGGCAAAAAAATATGAATCAAAGATTTGAAGACATGAATCAAAGATTTGAAGACATGAATCAAAGGTTTGAAGACATTAACCAAAGCTTTAATCATAGATTTGAAAGCATGCAGAATTTGATGCTTGCTTTATTTGGTTCTACCATGGCTTTTGTATTGGGCATGCTAGGCTATATTATATGGGACAGAAAAACAGCACAGCAGCCTTTAAAGCGCAGACTTTATAACCTGGAAAATGAATTTGTAGAAGTAGAAGAACAGCTTGAAATGAAAAATCCATCAGGCCCTGTGACAGCCCGTCTGGTAGCTTCTTTTAAACAACTTGCAGAAACCGATGAAAAAGTTGCAGCAATATTAAAGAGATATTCTTTACTATAGATATCAACCCAGGAGTCAAACCTGCATATTTATCTGGCCAAGAGTTATGCAGGTTGTGGGGGGCTTGGGGTCACATCTTAGTTATTGATCGGCTCGAAGGAATTTGGGGTCAAGCTTGTTTCGTTCCTAATCCATATTGTTCTATTTTGGTCACACTCTAATTGATTTTGGATACTTTTTTAAAACATTCAGCGGTCTATATAGATAAAAACAGAACCACTTCTTCCCATCACAAGCTAATTAGTGAAGAACCTCTTAAAATAATTATACAGGATAGATTATATTCTATTATAATGCAAACTCCTGGCGACGAACTGCCACTTGCCGCCGGATTTTGTTTTTCCGAGGGGATTGTGGATAAACCAGACGATATTGAATCACTATCTTTTTCAAATAAATCAGATGGCAATAAGGTTAATCTCTTACTGAATAAATCAAGAAAAAATGAGGTTTTTCAACAGAAGGACTTTAATATTAGCTATTCACATATAATTAGAAATCACTGTCAGGTCATTTGCCCTGTAGAAAAAGACAATATCAAATTAGACTCCGCTAATGCTCTTTACTGCCTAGAAAATCTTTCTTCTATTCAGCCTTTACGAAAAAGCACTCACTCATCTCACGCAGCCGCTCTTTACAGCTCAGATTTTGAACTTTTATCTATTTCTGAAGACGTTGGCCGGCATAATGCTCTTGATAAAACAATAGGCAAACTTATCCTCAATAACACTCTTTGCAAAGCCTGTCTTTTAATTCTTTCTTCGCGAATAAATTGCGAACTTGTCCAAAAAGCTGCAAGAGCCGGTATCCCTGTGATTCTTGCAATATCACGTCCAACATTTCATGCTGTCAAACTTGCATCACAGATGAACATGACAATAGCATGCCTTGCCGAAAAATCCGGTTTATATGTATTCTGCGGTAAATCTCGTCTCGTATAGGAGAATTTAACCCAATAACTCAGAAAAATCCGCGTAATTTGCGTAATCTGTGGATTAAAAACAAAAGAGCTTGTCCATTCTATAGAACAAGCCCTTTTTTATCAGCGATAATTTATTTCTATTTCTTATGCTTCGCAACTCTCACAGGTGTCTTTAACACCTGAAACTTCTTCCTTAACGCTCACAGCGACCTTAAATAGAATTGTTAGTACAAGTAATCCGGTTGCATATACTCCAAGGGTGATAAGGATTTCAGGTAAAGTAGGCATATATTCAGTAACATGATGAAGCGGGTTGGGTACAAAACCACCTGAAATCATACCCATGCCCTTATCAATCCAGGTGCCTATGAACAAAATTACACAGGTAAAGGCAAGTATGCTCTCATTTTTTCTTGCAGCAGGGATTACCAGCAAAACGATACTTGTCGCCATAAGAGTCATTGATGTCCACATCCAAGGGACTAAAGCCCCGTGCCCGTGAAGTCCGACAAAAAGATATTGCAGATGGGACATATGGCTCGGTATTCTACTGTAGAATACTACAAACACTTCACACAGCAAGAAAAATACATTTATAATTATGGCATAAGTAACTATCTTGGCCAAAGATTGAATCTGCTCTTTTCCAGGATCAAACTTGGTAACCTTTCTGATTATAAGGCACAGCAAAATTAATAATGCAGGACCCGCAGCAAAAGCTGATGCAAGAAATCTTGGCGCAAGAATAGCGGTCATCCAGAATCCTCTTCCAGGCAAACCGCAGTATAGAAATGCCGTAACTGTATGGATGGCTGGCGCCCAAATGATTGACGTAATTATCAATGGTTTTACCCATGGTGCATAATGAATGTTGTTTCGCTCAGCCTCAAGCACATTCCAGCCAATTACTATATTTAACAAAAGGTACCCATTTAATACGATCATATCCCAGAAAAGGACGGACCCTGGCGTGGGATACAATATAACATTAAATGCACGCATCGGCTGCCCAAGGTCTGCAATAATAAACAATAAACACATTACAACTGCAGCAATAGCCAAAAACTCCCCCAGAATCGTAATTCTGCCGAATGCTTTATAATCGTGCAGATATCTGGGAAGAACCACCATAACACCACCTGCTGCCACACCGACAAGAAATGTAAACTGAGCGATGTAAAAACCCCAGGAAACATCTCTGCTCATACCTGTAATTCCCAATCCAAAATCAAGCTGCTTCAGGTAAACAGCAAAGGCTACACCTATAACGGCAAGCAATGCAATTACCCATCCCCAGTATTTTTTGTCTCCTTTAAGAGCTAATTCAAGCATAACCACCTCACATCATACTATGTAGTAAACAGACGGCCCAGCACCAAGGTCTGGTTTACGTCGAATAGTGTAATTTGTTCTTAATAGTTCTCTTACTTCCGACTCAGGATCATCAAGATCACCAACTGTTATTGCACCATTTGATGCCTCAACACAGGCCGGCAATTTGCCGACAGCCAGTCTTTCAGCACAGAAATTGCACTTTTCCACAACTCCCTTCATCCTTGTGGGAAATTCCTTGTTTTCCTCTTTGATGAAAGGACGCGGATCTCTGAAGTTAAAACTTCTTGATCCATATGGACATGCCGCCATGCAAAATCTGCACCCAATACACCTGTGAAAATCCATCAAAACAATTCCGTCATCCCTTTTAAATGTAGCTTTAGTAGGACATGCTCTGACACATGCCGGTTTTTCACAGTGATTGCATAATACCAGGAATGGCAGATGTTTAATTCTGTCATTAATTAATTCATGTTCTCTGTGAGTAAAAACATGTTTATACTCATCCCCCCATAGCCACATGATTTCATGTCTGGACTCTGGAATTTCAGGAACATTATGGATCTTATGACAGGCTTCAATGATCGGGTCAAGATCCTCTGCTGAATGAAATTTCCTGGTGTCTATTACCAT
>JAJSZP010000016.1:24673-25012 GCA_030262775.1 Deltaproteobacteria bacterium
TTAGAAACTTCAGGTTTGGGATCTTCGCCGTGTCCTCCTGATGAAGCAAACACATCAAGAACAGGCTTTGTCCCTATCCCTAAAGCTGTTATTCCAGCTACTTTCAAGAAGCTTCTTCTGCTGTTTCCCATTACTTATTCTCCTCCGGCTTCTTCTCCTTCGGCGCTATGTGACAATCCCAGCAGTAAGGGTCTACCGAAGCATAATTATGGCATTTATCACAAAATTCAGCCTTATTCTCATGACATCCCATACATGACTCTTCTCCAGTGGAAAGACTCATGTTAAATGTCTTACCTTTGCCGGTCTTGTAAACCCTGTTGGCATCACGCACTACTG
>JAJSZP010000017.1 GCA_030262775.1 Deltaproteobacteria bacterium
GCATTCGATAACCTGGGTATCATCAGAGAGATGGGCAAGAGCATTCAGCAAGCTGCTTCGTTGTCGATGATCCATCTCGGTGATTTGGAGTAGTAATTGTGAAAAGTCTTTATTTTTCATGGCTTCCTCCTTTTCGGAATATATCAAAAAGATAGGAATCATTGATTAATTTTCAACATTTAAAGGGAACATAGCCAAACTATAAATGGACTTAAGAAAAGGAATGCTGTTGAAAATACTCCCCATAAAGCTGCCATTAATAGTATAAGGGCGGCGCCTAAACAACATTCTACGACAAGCTTGATTAGCAACATTCTCTTGTAAAGTCGATTAGTTGTCGAATGCTTTTATAATTAGGAACAGTAGTCCGAAAAGGAATAACATCCAAGGCGGCGGCGTCACTAACACATCGTATTAAATACACTAAATAATCCATCCTTGAATAAACCCTAACCGACTGGCGGAGGAGAACCCAGGCAGAGGTGAAAAAATTAATAAAGTTTATAAAAACGACATACTTCAAACAAAGCCAAAGTTAGCCAGTCCGGTGTAATTTGTTTTAGGAGGTTATCTTTATGAACAAAGAAATTAGCCATATTATATCTTTCCTCGCTGCTATCATGGCGATTATCATGGCGGCAATCGCTATCATTATAGCGACTTTTGTAAGAGTAAGCATCTTTGCTTCTCGTGAGTCTTTTAAATCAGCTTCTTTTCCCGATAACCATGAAAGGGCAAATTGATGATTTGGACTTCCAATTGTAGCGAAGGCTCCCGTGGTAATTTCTTTCCGCGCTTGTTCAAGCGACATGGCCTCAAGTCTTATAAGCATGTCCTTTTCATGGTTGTTCAAAATTCTACTCCTAACGCGAGCATGACCTGCATTGTGGACGCAACCGGAAAAGGTTTCACAATTTACGACCAGCTCCACAAGGCCAGGTCGATGCATTGGCTATGCCTTGCTTTTCTATATAATTCCAAAGAACCGCCAACCATCAGTTTGGCTTCCCGTTACAGCGGTTGTTGCCCCGGAAACACTCAAGTAAATACCACCATTCCTTTCTCCGAGACGAATTAGTTTGCTTGGCGTGTCAACCACTACGAAACGAAATATTTCCGATGATACCTTTTTTAATGAGCCATCTGGTTGCATTCTTTCCGGATAAGGGTATTGATAACTATATTTTCTTACAATTAGTGTTCCAGGTTCTGGGAGACTACGTTTTTCACCAAAACCGGGATTGTTACCAATTGACTTTGAACTCTTTCACTGAGGATTTTTAGCGAATTGCTCCGCTATTTTGAATTCTTTTTGTAGCTCTTCTCTGAATTTGCCAGTGCAGTCCCTTAAAAGATCATGAGTTGCCTTGAGTCTCCAATAATATTCTTGCTCTGCTTCAGTGACCACGTCTAACAACTTCATTTTTTCCAATTGAACATCAGTTAGACGACGTCCTAGTTCAACTAATTCGCCTATCAAGAAGTATTTGGCTCCCTTGTGGAATTTAATACTCATTGCTCAATCTCCTATTGGCATAACGCTATGCTTCACCAGCCGGTAAAGCCAACCAGATCTGCGCAATAGCGAGTTTTATGATACAGTGGTCAAAAACGAAAAACGCCATGGCTTTCCCGGTCTGAGTGCAAGCATTTGTTCGGCGCAGCTGAAATCTATATTATCTTAAGGGTGAGGATATCCTTTATTAAGCTAAAATGATTGTCCAGTGAATAAATTTCACAATTATTTTGTTTTGCGTTTTGGGCGATTATTAAATCTGGCATACCAACACCATTCAATCCATTTTTGAGGCATTTGTATTGATAATCAATGAGTTGGCCCCACCTAATGGACAAATTCAACCTGTTGATATTTAGCAATAAATTGGTCAGTTTTCTTTGCTTTCGAACCTTTAGGAAGGGTATCAGCTCTGCCAGAATTAGATCATTTGTTACAATGAGATTTTCATCAATTAAAAAATCAAGTTTTTCAGAATTATTTCCATTCCTGAAATACTCAACCCATACTGAAGTATCGACTAATACTGACATTGACGTCCTCTGATTGTATTTAAATCAATGTCCAAATCGACTTTTCCTTTAAATTCTTTTAACTCTGCAATTTTTGATTTTCTGATTACTTCTTCCAAGGCTATGATGATGACTTTGGTTTTTGTCTTAATATGGGTAACTTTCATAGCCTCATTTAATAAATCTATAGGTAAATCAAGCGTTGTTCTCATAATCGGCCTCCTTTATGCATAAAAATACCACTTTGTGCATAAGGTGTCAAGTTTTACATGCCGAACGTCTAAAATCACTTGCCTCAAGGGAACTGAGACTAAGCAAAAGTCACCGTAAACACCAAGTTTGCAACAAAAAAAACGACGCACCTTGAGATCAAGGGAATTGTCGGTAGTGTCAAGTTAATTGTGTAAAATTCAGCAATTCTAATTATGGAATAATTTTTGCGAATCAAAAGAAATGGAATACCACGAAGCACACGAAGAGCACGAAGAAATAAGAAAATAACAAGCTTTACTTCGCGCTCTTCGTGTGCTTCGTGGTGAATAACAAACTATAATTAGAATTTCAGAAAATGTGATTGAATCAATCCTGGTAAAAGATATTGATGACCTTGAGTCGAAACTGACCAGGCATGGGTATAATGTGAAGACTCTTGCTGAGGCAGTTAACGTGCAACCAAAGGTGATCCGTTCATTCCTGCGTAAAAAATTATCACCAGGACAAAGTCAGGAGATCAAGATGGAAATGCTCGCCGTTGGCATTCCTCTTTAGGTGTAAAAAAAACGAGTTACTGCTTATTCGCGTTTAATGTGGGTCAGACCTCATTATTGCGGGCATAGACGTTTATGATTGCAGGCAACTTCCCGACGTTTCTCTTTTGGAATTTTGAGATAAGTTCCAAGAAATACAACAAGTCGTTGCCTGGGACCTTTTTCCGTACGAATGGTTTCGAAAAAAATATTTACAAAGCAAAAAATGTAAACTTTTTACTAAATGCGAAAATTATTTCATAATATGCACTATTTTTGAGATAAATTAGGGCATATCCACCAGTTGTGGGGCGAAACCTGAAGCCCATTTGAAAAATAATGATGAAAGCGCTCTAAATGCTAAACGATGTAATTTCAATTAGTTATACACCATCTCAAGCCTTGAGGATGGTGGGGTATGTGTGGTTATGCTATCTCAAAATAGTTTTGGCTCGATTTTTGCTTTCCTAATTTAATACATCAAAGATTTGCACCAGGAGGGAAATAGCGACATTTTTTAAAAATTTCAGATTCTGTTGAAGGGAGGCAGATTATGTCCTGTAACACTCTTACAGAAACACAGTTTTTCAGTTTAGTCACCGTTATCGCCAGCAAACTCAGAACATGTCTGCTATGTCGAACTTGAGGAGATATCGGGACAATACACGGCTGATCCGCACCCGTCAGAGTTAGGAGCAATAGAGAATTATCTCGGTTTGGAAAGAATTGCAATATAACTGATAAAAAAGAGTGCTAAATAATCATCCTTTCAGGATACAACATGGAGGCTGAGTTTTGGTAATGTATAAGAACATAGGTTTCGTTTCAACGCGTTTTGCCGGTACAGACGGTGTCTCTTTAGAAGCAAGCAAGTGGGCGGAAATTTTTGAAAAAAATGGACACCGCTGTTTCTGGTTTGCCGGAGAACTGGATAGAGACCCTGAAAAGAGCTACTTCGTACCCGAAGCTCATTTCCATCATGCACAAAACAAATGGATCAATGAACGGATTTTGGGAAAAAGGAAGAGAGAACCTTGTTTAACCGAATTGATTCACGCTTTAAGATCAATGTTGAAATCCCATCTCCATAATTTCATTGAGCAGTTCAATATTGATCTTTTGATTGCCGAAAATGCTCTCACCATTCCGATGCATATCCCACTTGGGCTGGCATTGACTGAAACCATTGTGGAAACGCAGATCCCTACTATTGCCCACCATCATGATTTCCACTGGGAAAGGATACGTTTTTCAGTAAATGGGGTAAGCGATTACATTCGCATGGCATTCCCTCCCAGCTCGCCTAATATAGAACACGTGGTTATTAATTCTGCTGCCAGAGAAGAGCTGGCGCTGCGCACAGGTATTTCGGCAACCATCATTCCAAATGTTCTGGATTTTCAAAATCCGCCCGTAGTTGATAAAAAATCCAGCGAAAAATTCCGCAAATCCATCGGTTTAAAACCCGACGACATAGTATTTTTGCAACCTACTCGCATTATAAAAAGAAAAGGTATTGAACATGCTATTGAGCTTGTTAAAAAACTTAATGGAGTCGGGGGCAAGCTTGTCATATCCCATGAAGCAGGAGACGAAGGCTTGGAATATGCAGAATGGATTAAAGATCATGCTCTGGAACATAGTGTCGATCTTCACCTGGTAAATATTCGTGTTGCAGATCCATGGAACAATAATTCAAATTCTGACAGATATTCTCTTTGGGATATTTACCCACATGCTGATTTCGTTACTTATCCCAGTCTTAATGAGGGGTTTGGAAATGCTTTTCTTGAAACCATCTACTTTAAAAAACCCATGATGATCAATCGTTATGCCATTTTTGTTAGAGATATTGAACCTCTGGGTTTTGATATGGTCTCTATGGACGGATTTCTCACCAAAAAGACTGTTCAACGCGTAAAGGAAATTCTCACGTCGTCTGAACGAAAAAAGAAAATGGTGAATCATAATTACAAAATAGCCACCCGTCACTATTCCTATTCCATACTTCAGAAGCGGCTTGATTCTATTATGATAAATTTCTTCGGCGAGCCACAGCTCTGCAGCGAAATGGAATCCACGCAACATCCAGCCCATTTGAAGATAGTTCCATATCCTTCATCACATAATAAGGAACGGGGACGAAATAACTTCCCCAACTCAGCTAAAAAATCGGCTTTATCCACGAGTCTCTTTTGAGAGACAGGGTTTTTATTCAAAATTAATGAAAATCTTTCTTTTATCGGCAGAACTATTCATCATAGCGGAAAAAAAGGTAAGTGCCCTGGACTTCGAGCCCGGAATTTAGCTTCCTGCTTCCGCCAGGTTTAAGTCGATGATTAACCTGGTGCATGACACCGCAGAGTGACAAGGCTGATGATTCCTGGCATCTATTTTACCGAACAGGAGGTTTTCCAATGCAATTATTTTACCTGGGAAGCGATGATAGCGAAGGGTATGCTGATTTCGTAATTCTGGATTCAAGAAAGCAGCGGGTTATGAAAAACTTTCAATTTGATGATACATTGTTTTCCTCGCGCTATAAAGAAAAACTGAACAGCTTGAAGCTTTACATTGATTGTAACGTCAGTTTTATTGGGGCTTATTTGATCGAAGCTGACTGAATAGCTGCTTTTGTATGTCTTTCCCCAAAAATACGTTTGCACACCTGTATGTTTTTTCAAGCAATACACTTGCCTTTTCAGGCAAAAAAATGTGCCCCACCCAAAATGGGTGAGGCACACATTAAAATCAGCATAAACTCTGAAAGCCCCTAGAACTCGACCATGACTGAGGCATAGAAGCTTCTTTCCTCCCCTGGCGAATACATAGTACCATCGGAGCTGGAGCAGTTAAAGGCACTGTATTCTTCGTCAAAAAGATTCCTGACCTGAAAGGCAAAAGTCATTGGCTTGACTTTGTATCTCATGTCCAGATTAACCACGTCATACTCTCCTACTCTGGATTCGATATTGTTTGCCTCTACATAGTAATCATCCTGGGACTCCAGCCACAGAGACATAGAAAAGCCGATAGGATGCTCAAAATCCACTCCTGCCTTTAAGGTGTAATCAGGAATAAGCGCTATATCATTGCCTTTTATTGCTTCTTTGGTAGGACCGGGGTCGGTATATTCGGCCTCCTGCCTTGTGTAGGATCCCCACAGACTGACCCACTCGTGAGGCTTTACGTTAAGCACCAGATCCCAGCCACGCCTTTCGGTCTCACCCACATTGCCATAATCTCCCGAATTGTCTGTCAAAAGCTTGACCTCATCCGTGGCATCCTGCTCCCAGTATGACACACGGGCAGCCAGCCATTTCACGGGTGACAGCTTGATTCCTGCTTCCCAACCCTCATTCTTGGAATAATCCACGTTACGGTCGTCGAAAAGCACCCCTTTTGCGGTCTGACCAAATCGATCTGACTCAGCGGCAATCTGGAAACTCCTGCCCCAGTTAGCATAGAGGTTGTATCCGGAATACGGCGTGATAACTGTTCCGATTTTTGGCTGCCAGATATTGCCGTAATCAATCATATCCATCTTTACGCCAGTTACCTTGTTTTCAAACTCACCGTCCACGTGGTCCACACGCATGGCAGCAATCAGCCTCAGCCAGTCCGTCATTTCGCCGTCTGCCTGGACATATGTCCCCACATACCAGGTGGTATAGTCCCAGTCCCGTGTGATCTCATCCCGCACACGATCCTCGGTATCATATCGCTGATTTATGTTATCCTGGTGCTGGTAGTCCGCTCCCCAGGAAAGTCTGAGGTTCTTGATTCCCCAATCCGCGGTTTCATACGTCAAAGTAGAGATAGCGCCATGCTGGTCTTCATCACGAACCCTTTCGTGCTCTTGACCTTTCTCAAGCCAACGGAACCAGCGATTTTGTTCCAGATGCTGGGCATAGGTCTTGAAAGACCATGTGAGTTTTTCAGTAAAATTATAATCCAGATGCAGGCTGGCATGCCTGTTTTCCTGCTCGCCGCCATCGCTCTTGCTGTAGGACTGAACCTGCTCGGGATCATCCTCATACTGCTCCTTGGTCAGGTATCCCGGGGCATCGGCATCCATGTCGAAAAACCGGGCAATCAGTCCGACACTGAGCCGATCATCATTGGTGGTATAAAACCACTTGCCGGATACAGCACTCTTATCCATGTCTGAATGGTCTCTGTATCCATCTGTCTCGCGGTATCCTGCAAAATATGTCTGAGAAAAACCGCCATCTTCCCGGGATAGCAGTATATTGCCTTCACTGGTCTGAAAGCTGCCGTGAACAAGCTTTGCCTGTGAGTAATTGCCGCCCCGTTTTGTAAACACATTCGCGTTTCCGGCAATATTGTTCAGTCCGTATCTGGGGTCATTGGTACCCTTTACCAGCTCAATACGTTCTATCTCCATAGGAAAAAAGGGCTGGATGTCCATAGACCCGCGGGCCCAGTTGTGAGGGATACCGTCAACAATCAGGGCCGTCACCACGGCATGATTTGCGTCATGCCCCCTCATAGAAAAGGTGCCTGAGGTAACACCCTGCTTCCAGCCTCCAAAATATGTCCCGGGCAGCTTTTTAAACAGCTCCATACTGAAGTCGATATTTTCATTCTCGATCTGATCGCCTCCAAGCACATCCACCGAGGTCGGCAGATCGGCTGTCTTCAGGTAAAGATCTTTTTCAGTGACAGTGACCTTGCCGATCTTCATATAGACCTTATCCCGTTCAGCCTCTGTTTCGACAGATACAGATGGCGAATCCTGGCTGAAAGCAGGAATGACCGGCCATATTGCAAACATCAAAGCCGCCAATAAAAAAACACTGAATTTCCCTTTGCCGTTAAATTTTTTCATTCTCATCCTCCCTCTGTTGATTTTTGGGTTCAAGTTTCCAGTGAACCCTGAACAATTACCTCTATTTCAACTCAAATCCCAAGATAAGCTCCAAAGGAATTTCTCCTTTAAAAAGACGTTCAGATGCCCGTGGAAACGGAGCCGCATCTTTCACCGCGGCAAAAGCCGCCCTGTCCAGAGATTTGTCCCCTGATGTTTTTACAACCTCGACTGCTCTGACATCTCCTTCAGGTGTAATTATAAAGCGTACAGTTGCCTCTCCTTCCACCTGTCTCACTCTGGCGTTACGTGGATATATCTTGTGCCTTTCTATCCTGAGTCGAACCATCTCCATGTATCTTTCGGCTGTCGCATAATCACCGAACACTACATGTTTATCCGAAACCCAGTCGGAGATATCCGGACCGGAAACATCCGGGATATCCGGCATAGTCATATTTTCCAAAAGCCTGTCAGGCCGGTCTGTTTCAACCGGCTCAAGTTTTATGGGCTTCAGGCCGGAGATAAGCTGCGTCACTTTCAGATCTTTTATCTCCTGCAGTTGAGGAACAGGCTCAGGTGCATAACGCAGTCTGGGGATACTCCTTTTAACTGACAAAGCTTCTTTCCCGTTCTGTGCGGTCGCTGTATGCGAAGGAGCTGAAACATCCTGCTGCTTGATCTTATCGGAAACCCCTGAATCCCCTGCCGCAGGAAGTTCGTTTTTATTTGTCTTTACTGTCTGGAACGAAGAATCTGATTCTATTTCTTTTGTTGTAACAGTATCCTGGCTTAAAAATCCTTTGTTAAAATAGCCGACCAAGAATTCTTTGTTAAAATAGCCGACAATGATCAGCGCTATAACAAAAAACGCAATATACAGGATCGGCCTCCTCTCTTTAAGCTTTTTCCCGATTGTTTTGACAAATTCCAGGTCTATACTTTTCTTTTTTCTGCTTTTAGTCGCGATTCGCGGCTCTTCAGCACGTCCCTTTAAAATACCTGTAAGTTTTTTCCCGATTGTTTTGACAAATTTCAGGTCTATGCCCTTGTTTTTCCTTTGAGTCGTAATTCGCAGCGCTTCAGCACATCCCTTTAAAATACCTGCATCTATTGTTTTTTTCCCCCTGGCGTAGCCGGTTAACAGAGCATGATCACAAATTATATTTATCAGCCGCGGGCAACCCCCGGAAAAGGAAAAGATTTGACGAATTGCACCTGATGTAAAAATATCCTGTTCTGAACCCGCAATTTTGAGGCGATATCCAACATATTCTGCAATCTCATTTTTCGCCAGGGCATCAAGGTGATATCTGATAGTAATTCTTTGTCTTAAATTACTGTTTGCTGTGTCGAGTAAAATATCATTAAATTCGTTATTCCCTACAAAAAACAGATTTATTAATTTTGTATCCTGCCTTTCTATATTTGTCAGAAGACGTATATCATTTAAAAGCTCATGTTTCAGACATTGCGCCTCATCAATTATAACCAGTACCTTTTTATTATTTTTATATACATTATTTAAAAAATTATCTAAATGAACAAGAAACTCTCCTTTATCGCTAAATATTTTGTTCATTTTAAATTCATTAGCAATAAAGTTGAAAAATTCGAGTGTATTCAGACCGGGATAAGAAACCTTTGCAATAATCATTTCCTTTCCAAGGCTGTTAACCAGGGCATTAATAAGCGTAGTTTTCCCTGTGCCGACATCGCCCGTAAGGAGAAAAAACTCCTTGTTTTCCAGGCTTGCGTATTTCAGCATGGCAAGGGCCTCTTTGTGCTTTTCGCCAAGCCAGAGAAACTTTGGATCCGAGCTTATCTGAAAAGGTTTTATTTTTAAATTATAGTAAGAAAGATACATGATTTAACAATAAGGACACATTAGGCAACCAGTCCCGCCTTTAGCTGTTGAATTGCATTGCTTATTAGTTAGCGCCTGAACGGCCTTTTCGTTCAGACATTAACTATCTCCTCTTTACTTCTCCGGCTTTTCTTCAGAATTCGGTTTACCATCAAAATTCAGGTCGTTCGAACGATTCACAAGCGCCTCTGACTCATCGTATTCTTCCCGCAGATCGGGTCTTCCATCTGCATTTGTGTCTTCCTCGACAGTAGTCAGGCTTCCCTTATGATAGTGATACCAAGTATCCACACGACCATTTCCCGAGAAATCCTTTTCCGCCCGGATCGCCTCTTCATTGTCGTTGTAAAACCAGGTAATGTCAAGATGGTCAGCGGCTTCATGTTTTTCCAGGCTCTTGATCAGTTTGCCGTCAGCATCATAATATGCCTTGAAATCAGGATTGCCATCACTGTTTTCATCAACCTCTTTGAGCATCAGGACGTTCTTTTTATAGCAATAGCGACCCTCCGGATTTTTATCTCCGTCATCATCCACTTCCATCACCATGGACCATGGGGATCTATCAAACCACTGAGTAATCTCGAATCGGCCGTCATTATCCCTGTCCCTGATTATCCGGCGCTTTTTTTTATTTTTGTAGAATATCTTCAGGCCTATCTTCTTATTTCCTTTCTCGTCCCTTTCCACCCTTGCAAGCCGTCCATCCTTATAATATTCCCATGTGTCGATTTTTCCGTTGAGATTCGTATCGCTTTCGACCCGCTCCTTCTGTTCTTTGGCGTTAAAAAAAATACTTGTATCCGGTTTTCCGTCTTTATTACGATCCACGGCCTGACAACAGACCCTGCCTTCTTTAAACAAAGTAATGGTTTCCTTAAATCCATCGCCGTCGGAATCATAGATTACTTTGACCGGCATGCCTTCACGGTAAGTCCTGATCCTGTCAATCCGGCCAATATGCCTGGTGTCTTCCTCTATTTTTTCAGCATAGCCGTCGGCATCCAGGTGAATAAAAACATCCTTTTCCCCATCAAAATTGGTGTCCTTCTCCTGATAGTTAGGTTTGCCGTCCCTGAATAGCGTTATGATGTCAAATTGGCCATCCTTACTGGTATCTTTCTGTTGTTCAACTGGATGGTCATCCTTAAATCGGGTTATTATCTCAAACGTCCCATCGTTATCCATATCCTTTTTTTCATCAAAGAGAACTCCCTGGCGGTAACTGAGAAATGCCTCCAGCCTGCCGTCTCCGTCCAGATCATGACGACTTTCTTTTGAAAGGCCCAGGGCATCATAATCAGTGGTCATATCAATCCGGTCGTCCCCATCATCATCCACACGTTTCTGCAAGGGGTTACCATCCCTGTAGATCTGCCAGATATTCGGTTTGCCATCGGCATGTGTGTCTCTTGTGAACAAGATCAGTTTTCCATCCTTGAAATGATAAATGTTGTCAAACACGCCGTCACCTGTGGTATCTTTCTGGATCTTCAGTGGGCGCTCCTGCGAATCAAATTGTATTATCTGCACCATTTGGTCTGTGTTTGACAAACGTTCCTGCCGGGTCCTTTTCCCTGATTCAAAATAGTCCAGGCAATCAATCTGCTGATCATGATCCATGTCCCTTTCGACCCTCAGGATCTGCTCTTTTTCATAATACTGAAATTGATCCATGACCTTATCGGCATTGCCATCAATTTCCAGTTTTATGATCCTTCCCTTCTTGTCAAAACAGGCTGCCTGATCTATTTTTCCGTCACCATCAGTATCCCGCTTCACGATCTCTTCACGTGCCCACGCGGGTTCAGACAATAACGAAACAATGACGATCATTGAAAAAAAAAGTGATATTAGATAGTTCATAATAATGCTGCTGGGCCGAATCACCTCCAGCCTCCATTTGTTAATTTTTATGAGGATTCTATATTAGCCCAATTATCAGGTCAAGTGTTATTGATATAATAATTGCTGGATATAATAAGAATCGACAAATATTATCAAGAAACCGATAATATTCAGAAAGTTGAAAACTCAAAGCAACCTTTGCCCGATCTCAAATCCCAAAAATATCAAAATAGCCTGCTATTCCATCAACTTTTGTGATTTGAGATCGAACAAATTTGACCCAAATCTATGCGCCTACTTGGGGAAGTTATTTCGTCCACGTTCCTTAATTGCTTTAATTCTGTTTAAAACCGGCGGATGAGAATAGTTTAAAAAAACATAAAACGTATTCGGCAGAAGATTAGAAAGATTGTTAACCGAAAGTTTTTTTAATGCATCGGCCATGGATTGGGGCCGTTGAGTGGTTTCCACTGCGAATCTATCTGCTTCATATTCATTTTTACGGGAAAGCATTTGCATTAAAATTCCTGTAAAAAATTCAATGGGTGAGTAAAGCATGCTAAAAAAAACAAGTCCCGCATAAACAGATTTTTGTTCCATGTAAAATGCATCAAAAAGTCCCTGACAGGAAACAAAAACAGACAACAAAAAAAACATTATCCCCAGTTGAACAATGCTGATAATTATTGTCTGCAGTATATGCTTTTTCTTAAAATGCCCCATTTCATGTGCAAGCACTGCAACCAGCTCATTTACAGTGAGCTGTTTAATTAATGTATCAAACAGAACAATCCGTTTGTGCTTGCCAAAACCTGTAAAAAAAGCATTAGACTTGGCAGAACGTTTAGAGCCATCCATTACAAAAATATTTTCAAGGGAGAATTTTATAGAACGCGCATATGACATGATAGCATTTTTCAGCTCTCCATCTTCAATAGGATTGAATTTGTTAAAAAGAGGCATAATCCATGTTGGTGCAATAAATTGAATAACCAGTATAAATATTGCTACTGCTATCCAGCAATATAACCAGGCAGTTGCCCCGGCATATTCAAAAAAAACAAGTATGCCTGATAGAAGAGACGCGCCAAGCAGGACTGACAACAAAAATCCTTTTATTATGTCCATTATAAATGTGGACCATTTAGTCCTATTAAACCCAAAACGCTCTTCAATAACAAATGTAGAATAAATGCTGAAAGGCAATGACAAGATTGCTTTAAATAAAAGCAATAAGCCTATGTATAAGAGACCTGTCATGATATATCCAAAATTCCAGGATCGTATCCATTGATCTAATGCTGGAAAGCCTCTCCCGAACCAGAATATCAGGATTAACAACATATTGAAGAAAGATGTAATCCATCCGAATTTTGTATTAACATGCAGATATTCCTGAGACTTGCGATAACTGTCTGCATCATAATAACCCTTGAACGATTCCGGGAGTTCGGTTTTTAAACCCTTTAGATTCAGTATATCAGCCAGTCCATTCAATACAAAGTCGACAATAATAGTTATCAGAATAATTACAGCTATAAAATTCATAAATAATCCTTATAATCCGTTTATTCTCTTATCCTTGGGAAAGAAAACAGAAAATTCAAATTCGATTGTTTCAGTAGATTTTCTAAAGTAATCCTGCACACAAATTTATGGACTGCTTTTTTTCAATAAAAGACTTATCAGTAAGAGCCTCTTGCAGAAACAAAAAAAACTTTTGAATTATTTTGATCAGCAGAGAAATAATTATGGTAAAGAAGCTGTCTTTATGATATATTACAACTAATTGATCTGGTTGAATAATTAGTTGAAACAAGGAGACAGATTCATCGAAAAAGTATCACAGACTTGGTTTAATATTCAAGGATTTCTTTTCCCTTGGGATTTGAGATTGGGCAAATGAAGGATGCTGATTTAAACAATGATTAAAGCTCAAGAAATAAAAAAATCATTTTTTGTTTCTCTCTGGTTTATGTTTTTGACATTTCCTATAATGGTAATCCGTGTCAATCCTATAGAAAAAGTTGTTGAATGGCGCTGGAAAAACATGCTTGTTGTAGGAATCGGCAGTTTTTTGCTTTCCTTTGTATGGCGTTATATGCTGAAAAAAAAGGAAGAAGGGGAAAAACGAGCTGAAACCGGTGAACCAGACAAAACTTTTTTGATTCAGAGGATATTGGAAGAACCCGGATTCTATATTCCTTTAGTGACAGGTCTGACTATTATCGCAGTCGCTTTTCCTTTTATTTTTTCCATGTATCAGACCAGTATAATGACAACCGCTTTAATGTATATTGTCCTTGGTCTGGGCCTTAACATCGTGGTGGGTCTTGCAGGGCTGCTTGATCTTGGGTATGTTGCCTTTTATGCTGTAGGGGCTTATAGTTATGCATTGCTGAACCACCACTTTGGCCTTGGTTTCTGGTCGGCTCTCCCCATAGGAGCTGTTTTGGGCTTTATTTTTGGCATACTTCTTGGTTTTCCGGTGCTGCGCCTGCGAGGTGACTATCTTGCCATTGTTACCCTTGGGTTTGGAGAAATAATCAGACTTGTATTGGAAAACTGGAATGAATTCTCTTTTGGCCCAAGCGGCATTGCCAATATTGACAGGCCCAGTTTTTTTGGTATCCAGTTCTCCCTGCAGACCGCAAGCATATATCTTTATTTTCTTATGATCGGCCTTGTCATATTTACGATCATTGTAGTTAACAGGCTGCAGAATTCAAGAATAGGCAGGGCCTGGATAGCTTTGAGAGAGGACGAAACAGCATGCCAGGCTATGGGAATTGATAAAACCAGGACAAAGCTGAGGGCATTTGCGCTTGGTGCAACATGGGCTGGAATGGTTGGTGTAATATTTGCCGCGAAAACTACTTTTATTAATCCCGCAAGTTTTACCTTCCTTGAATCGGCCATGATACTTTCAATAGTAGTACTGGGAGGTATGGGTTCGATTTTAGGCGTAATTATGGGAGCGTTAATCCTGATCCTTCTGCCCGAATATCTCAGAGCTTTTTCTGACTACAGAATGCTGCTTTTCGGAGCCATAATGGTTATTATGATGGTGTTCCGACCCCAGGGCATAATTGCCAATATACGCCGCACTTATAAATTTAATAAAACAGAATCATGAATACCATTCTGGAAGTTAAAGATTTAAGCATGAATTTTGGAGGTCTGCTGGCTCTGAATCACCTTGATATGAATATAGCTGAAGGAGAGATAGCAGCCATTATTGGCCCGAACGGGGCAGGCAAAACAACTTTTTTTAACTGTATAACCGGAATATATAATCCAACTGAAGGAGAAATACTGATTTCGCCTCCAGGAAAAAAATGTAAGAAAATAAATGGGTTAAAGCCAAATCGTGTTACGGAAAAAGGTATGGCCCGTACTTTTCAAAATATCCGTCTGTTTTCTAATATGACTGTTCTTGAGAATGTTATGATTGGACGCCACTGCCGTACTTCTTCGGGTATTATGGGCGCTATATTAAGAGGAAGGTCAACAATTAAAGAAGAAAAGGATGTGGTTGATTTCAGCTACAACATTTTAAAAAAGACGGGTATTTCGCGCTTTGTCAACGAGTTTGCAAAAAATCTTCCTTATGGAGCACAAAGGCAACTTGAAATAGCAAGAGCAATGGCTACCGAACCTTTTCTGCTTCTTCTGGATGAACCGGCCGCGGGCATGAATCCCCGGGAAACCAGAGAGCTTGACGAACTGATAACCAGACTGCGAGATGAAGACAATATTTCCATACTGATGATTGAGCATGATATGAAACTGGTCATGAGTCTGTCCGACAGGATATTTGTTATGGATTACGGAAAAAAAATTGCACAGGGAACTCCCGGTGATATTATTAAGAATCCTGTTGTGATAAAGGCCTACCTTGGAGAGGATATAGATGCTTAGGCTAAGAAATATAAACTCATTCTATGGAAATATTCAGGCGCTGAAGAATGTAAATATTGAGATTTCCGGAGGAGAGATTATAACTCTTATAGGCGCAAACGGCGCGGGCAAAACAACAACTTTAATGACGATCTCGGGTTTAGTCCCATTGCGTTCAGGTGAAATCACTTTTATGGGTAAAACTATTCATAATATGAGACCGGACAGAATTGTTTCGCTTGGAATCAGCCAGGTTCCAGAGGGACGGAGAATTTTTCCATATTTAACGGTTCTGGAAAATCTGGACATGGGAGCTTTTTTAAGAACAGACAAAAAAAACATAAAAAAAGACATGGAATATGTTTTTGATCTTTTTCCGATTCTTGGTCAAAGGAGGAATCAGTCTGGGGGAACTTTAAGTGGAGGCGAACGGCAAATGCTTGCCATTTCAAGAGCAATGATGGCAAGGCCGGCGCTTTTGCTGCTGGATGAACCGTCTTTGGGTTTAGCCCCTCTTATAGTAAGGCAACTGTTTGAGATCATAAAGAAGATAAATATCGAAAACCAGACAACTGTTTTTCTTGTGGAACAGAATGCAAAACTTGCGCTGAAAGCAGCTCACAGGGGCTATGTTATGGAAAACGGACGTATAACTCTTTCAGATTTTTCAAAAAATCTTCTTTCAAATGAAAATGTAAGAAAAGCATATTTAGGGTTGTAGTTTTTCTGGGAATCGTCTTACAGACAAGGGCACCAAGCGGAAAATTGCCTTAATTGACTAATGACGAAAAGTGCATCTATAATACATAGTAAAATAAAGATGTTATGAAATGCTTAGTACACGGTCAAATGGCTAATAATGGGCTTGATATAGAACTGATATGATATCTGCTGATTATCATTGAGGGCGTGAATTGAAGTTTTATCAGACATCACGGACAGATATTGGACATGTTTTGCGTAAAAGGCTTGGCGATTAGTTGGTAATTACTTGGCGATTCTGGCAATTCCGGTTGCCCATTGAAACCGCCAAGCATAATGTCACAGTTACGGCTAACGCTATCTTGACCATTCTTTACCGGCAAATCGGCAATCGGATTCGGCAGGATATTTTAGAGGAAAAACGGGCGGAGTACGGTAAAGAGATTGTTGCGACACTGTCGCAACAATTGAGTTGGAACAATTTTTATGCTGAAATGCGCTTTGCAGAATATTTTAAAAGATTTCAGATGCTTTGCGAAAAATTGGCGAATAATTGTATTGGATGGTCAAACATTGGATGATATGCTTGGTAATACAGTGTGAGTGGGGTAGGTTTTGTAGATTGCCGGATAGCAAGGAATTGATGGACATAAATATATAAAAAACAGGTGGAGATAATGCTGGGAGATGTTAAGTATGTAACGGACGAAAAGGGTAAAAGACAGGAAGTGATTTTACCATTTCAGGTTTGGAAGGATGTAACAGCCGAATTGAAAGCCCTTCGAGAGAAACATCAAATCTTAACGGGCTTGCAACAGTCATGTCGTGATATCAAAAGACAAAAAAAGGGTGAAATTGAAGAGCAATCGTTAGAAAGATTTTTAAATGAGCTATAAAATCATTCCAACGGAAACGTTCAAAACCCAGGTAAAAACTTTACAAAAGAAATATCCTCATATTCGTCAGGATTTAAAAGACTTGAGCAAAAGGCTTAAGCATAACCCCAAAAGCTGGAAAGCATTGGGCAAGGGGGTTTACAAAATCAGACTTGGGAGTTGCGATCTCGCGAAAGGAAAGAGAAGCGGTTATCGAATCATCAGCTATGTCACAGATGAAATTGAAAAGGTGCGTTTATTGACAATATATATCAAACCCAGCAAAGCAACTATTACTGATAACGAAATTTTGTCCATCTTACGCAAGGAAGGGTTAATAAAATAACGTAGATTGCTATATGACCCTGAAAACAAGTCAAGAAAGCATGCTAAATATATTCCGTTTGCTATTGAAGAATTTGCAAACATGCTTAAAAAAACCAGGTGGTAGAGCCTCTTGCAGAAATAAAAAAACTTTTGAATTATTTTGATCAGCAGAGGAATAATTAGGGAGTAAAAATTATTTATGAATAATATTAAAGTTGTTGCTTTTGACTGTGATGGAGTCATGTTTGATACTGTTAAGGCAAACACCGCCTATTATAATAATATTCTAAATCATTTTGGCAAACCCGATATGACTCCTGAACAGTTTGCTTACTCATACATGCATACAGCAGATGAGGCCATAGCCAAACTATTTGAAGACAAGAAAGGCTTTGAAGAAGCACAAGTGTTTCGCAAATATATGAGCTATATACCATTTTTAAAATATATGGAAATGGAACCGCACTTGAAGCCTTTGCTTAAAAGGCTCATGTCTAAATATAAGACAGCAGTTGCTACAAACAGAGCAGATACAATGAAAAGAGTGCTTATTGAACACGATCTCGAAGAATACTTTGATCTGGTAGTAAGTGCGCTTGATGTGGAAAATCCCAAACCCAGCCCGGATCAGCTAATTAAAATACTGGAATATTTTAATATAGAACCCAATCAATTAATTTATATAGGAGACTCAAAGCTGGACGAATTAGCAGCAAAAGCAGCAGGCATCCCTCTGATAGCATATAAAAACACCTCCCTTTCCGCTGTTTTATATATTAACAGCTTAAAAGAGATAGAAAATATCCTTCTTTAAAATTAAACATTTTTCAAAGGTCTCTGTTTTTACATCATAAAGAATGGATCCATATCAACAACAACTTTAATGTGCTGCTTGTAAAATTTTGTTGACTTCCTGAATATCATTAGATGAAGCAGGCTGTGAAGGTCTCTTATGCTCAGACTTTTTAAAAGAATTTGCCATCTATACTGTTTTGCTATTCTGGGCAGAGGCGCTTCAATGGGCCCTAATACTTCTATTGTTTTTATAAAAGATTTATTATTTCTTTTCAAGGTATTGCAGAGATTTCCCACTGCAAGAGCATGCTGTCTTGTTTTTTCCTTGTCATTCCCGGAAATTTTAATCTGCACCATCCTTGAGAACGGTGGATATTTCAGGCTCTTTCTATAGTGTATTTCTTTATTATAAAATACTTTAAAGTCCTGAGTTTTTGCAGATAGTATACTGAAATGTTCGGGATTGAAAGTTTGCAATATCACCCTGCCGGATACCTCCCCCCGTCCGGCTCTTCCAGCTACCTGGGCGAGAAGCTGAAACGTTCGTTCTCCTGCACGGAAATCCGGCAGGCTTAAAGAAAGATCGGCACAGATTATGCCGACCAGGGTAATATTCGGAAAGTCATGCCCCTTTGCTATCATCTGGGTTCCGACAAGTATATCTATTGTATTATTTTTCAGACCTTTAAGCAGTTTTAAAACAGAACCCTTGCGGGTGGTGGTATCACGATCCATCCTGGCTGTTTTTGCATCAGGAAAAAGCGACTTGACTGCAACCTCAATTTTTTCTGTACCAAAACCTAATAGTTTGATGCCTGCAGATCCGCAGGTTGGACAATTTACAGCAGATGCCAATGTAAAACCACAGTAATGACACTTATATGCATTAGCTTGCTTATGAAAAGTAAGAGAAATATCACAATTTTTGCACCTGATAGCTTTGCCGCATGATGCACAAACCGGAAAGCTGGCGAATCCCCGCCTGTTCAGGAATAGCAGAATCTGTTCTTTACGTTCCAGAGTTTTTTTCATGGCCTCGTGAAGCTCCGATGAAATAAACTTTTTAACTCCTCTACAATCTCTGATCTTGCGCAGATCAATTATGGTGATCTCGGGAAGAGGTCTTTCTTTAATGCGTTTTTTCAGAGTCAGCCCGGTAAATTTATTTGTCTTAACATTATAGTATGACTGAATCGAAGGTGTAGCGGAGCCCAGCAATGCAACACTATTGTTTAGCTTTGCCCTGACAATAGCAAGATCCCTTGCATTATAATAAAGGCCGCCTTCCTGCTTGTAAGAAATATCGTGTTCCTCGTCCACGATAATGACTCCAACATTATCTAAAGGCGCAAAAATAGCTGACCTTGCGCCTATAGCTATAGTTGCTTCTCCTGAGGCTATGCGTATCCACTGGTCATAGCGTTCACCTGCTGAGAGCCCGCTGTGAAGCAGAGCAATACACTCTCCAAAGCGGGCCCTGAATCGCCTTTCCGTCTGTGATATAAGGGCAATTTCGGGAACAAGCATCAGAACTTTGCATTTTTTCTTTATAGCTTCTGCTGCAATCTGCATATAGATTTCTGTTTTTCCGCTTCCAGTAACTCCTGCCAAAAGAAAGGTTGAAAATCCTTTATTAAGAGAATTAACAACTTTTGAAATAACTTGTTCCTGTTCTTTGGTTAATATATGGGCGCTATCGGTCTCAATAGATTCGCCGAATGGATCACGATAAACTCTTTTCTTAATGATAGAAATATAACCTTTGTTTTCCAAAGAGTTAATGAATCCTGGAGCGGAGGGTACCTGCTCTTTTAACTTTTTTACAGATAGTTCGCCCTTTTCTTTTAATGTATCTATTATTTTCTTTTTTTGAGCTGAAAGCTCCTTAACTGAGATTTCCGAGCTGGTTAACAATACATAACGTTCCAACTTCGGTCTTGTTCTTTCTCCTTTTAGCTCACGCTTGCTGATAATCAATCCCAGATTTTTCATGGTTTGAATTAAGGAGTTTGGAATGTTTTTGTTTATAATTTTACAAAGATTTTTTTGCCGGCAGGATTCAGATTCAAGGGAACTTAAAATTTCCATTTGTATGGGCGGGACAGAATTCTCTTTAAGAACATTTTTACCATTTTCTGTAATTGATATTATGGCATATTCATAAAGATTTAGTCCGCCTGGAAGTGCACTTTTTATAACTTCCCCGATTGGATATATATAGTATTCCGAGATCCACCTGAAAAATGGTACTATTGATGTAGGAAAAAGAGGATTTTCATCAAGAATATCCAGAATTGACTTTATTTCAATCTCGCTCCGATTTGTTTTTTCACATGAGCCCAGTATATATCCTGTCACCTTGCGCTTATGGAAAGGAACAAGGACTCTTTTACCTACAGATATAAAGTTGGAAAAATTTTCCGGGACCCGATAGGTAAAGGTATCATATACTGGAAGAGCTATAGCTATATCTATATATTTTGAATAAGTTGTCATTACCGCACAGGTTGAAAATTTTTAGTTGCAATCTTTAAACTACCTGTTAAAATTCAGTTAATTTAAACCCGCTGGCAGACTAATATCTGTCGGTGTATAAGCATATAACTTTTATAACAGATATAGGATAATCTTTGAAAGGAGGCACAGATGTATAAAGTATTTAAAATACCCATGATCATTTTATTAATTACAGGTATGATGCTTATCCCTTTTGGACCTGCTGCTCTTGCACAGAATGATAGTTCATTTGATGAAAATACTGCCATGGAAATGGTTGTTGACTGTTTTCTTTTAAGACCTCTTGGTATTGCTGCAACAGCCGTGGGTACCGCCATGTTTATTGTCTCTCTTCCATTTTCAGCCTCAGGCGGAAATGTTAAAGAAGCATTCTGGAAATTGATGGGAAAACCAGCACAATTTGCCTTTGTAAGGCCATTAGGAGATTTTTAGTGCTAATTAATTTCTTGAGTTTTCGGAAAAAGGCAGTTCATTGCGCATTTATTCAAATGTCAGACCTCGTTAACTATAGCCCTTTTCACATGACTTCATACTAAGAATTTATGATAACTATATGAAAATAGTAAAAATAATGCTGTAAAATGATATCAGGTCATATGAAATATGCTATAGTTAAATAGTTGAACGATTAACTTGTTGGTATCATGATAATATATTGATTTTGTCTGAAAATTGGGCATTGTTCTCAGAGTAAGGATTCTTTACTTAACGACTCTGAGTTTATGTGTTTTCTGCAGTTTTGCCCATAGATTACTCATCATATCCATGTATTCACTGTCATCCGCTTCTGTATCAGTTTTTCCTATAGCATGCTCATTGAAAATATTTTTAAGTATTTCAACACCTTCTTTATTTATGTTGGCAATAGCAACTCTTTCTTTCAGGGGTAACTCAGAGATGATCTCCTCAATAATTTCATCTGCAGGTGATAAATTATCGTTTATATCTTTTGAATCATGTTTATCTGACATTAAATATCTCTTGTTACAAAAAAAGCCGGGATACCCCCGGCTTTAAAACACGTTCCTTAATTTAAATTGGTCGGGGCGAGAGGATTTGAACCTCCGACTTCCTGCTCCCAAAGCAGGCGCGCTTCCAGGCTGCGCCACGCCCCGATTTGGTGGTCTATTTATCACGCTTTTATTGTTCGTGCAAGCACAATAAATCAGTTATGTATTTTGAAAAAATCTTCTATTCCTTTGCTTATACTTTTAGCAAAATCAGATAAAACTTTTGCGTCCTTTAGCTCTTTTTCATCGGCTGGGTTGCTTATGTAACCGGCTTCTATAAGTACTGCCGGCATATCTGCACCGGATAGCACTATAGCAGGTGCGCCTTGGACCCTGCATTTTGCAAATCCTATATGTTTATTAATACAATTTTTCATTGATTCAGCTAAAACATGACTTGTTGTTTTGTGCCTGTTTTGGATATTATGCCACAGGGTTTGGATGTCATTGCTTTTGATCGTTTTTAATGCCGTGTTTTCTAAAATATTTGCAGACCCTGATATTTCATTATAGTAATAAATAGATATGCCGCTTGCTTTATGTAAAAAGCTTCCACCAGAGTGTATGCTGATAAAAAGATCTGCTTTTAGGTGGTTGGCTGCATCAATTCTGCCGGGGATGTCAAGCCAGTAGTCATCTGTTCTTGTTAGAAAGACCCTGTATTTATCTTTAAGTTCTTTTGCAATAATATTGGCGAGTTTTAAACTTATTGTTTTTTCATAAATCCCATTCATACCCTGAGCGCCTTTATCATGCCCTCCATGTCCGGGATCTAATACAATAATTTTTTTGTTATCATAACTTGTTTTTTTTGCCATTACTTCTGCTGTGTTGGCCATAACGAGCAAAGCAAATGACATTAATACGGCAATATAACGATAAGTTGAAGACATATTGCAATATACCGACATAAAAGCTATTTTTTCAATTTTACTTGACACAACTAGTGTTTAATATTACTTTTTATAAATTATGTTACTCAGGTTTCGCTTTCTTAATTTTTATCAATGCCAAGGACAATAAAGATTTTGATAAATAGAGCGACGCTAACATTGAGTACGTTAGTTTAATATTATTGAGCGTAATGTCAAATATAAAAATTATGCGAGAGTGGCGGAATTGGTAGACGCACTGGACTTAGGATCCAGCTCTGGAAACAGAGTGGGAGTTCAACTCTCCCCTCTCGCACCAGTCGTAAATTAAATAATGAAACCTTTGAAAATCGAACGTTTTTTCAAAGATTTCATAATAAGTGTCTGGAGTTGTAGCAGCTTCAGGCACTTGGTTTATTGGAAAGGAAGATTATGCAAGTTACAGTTGAAGATCTGAGTACTGTTAAAAAGGTACTGCATATTGAAATCCCTGAAAAGGTTGTTGTCAGTAAGCTGGACAAGGCTTATAAGGACTTGAAGAAAAATGCCAAGGTAAAGGGTTTTCGTCCGGGGAAGACCCCTAGAACAGTTTTGGAGGGGTTATATAAAAATGACGTTAATGCTGATGTTTCTTCAAAATTAATTCAGGATTCCCTTATAGATGCTATCAAGGAGGCAGAGCTGAAGATCGTTGGAAGACCTGAGATTGAGCCTCCCATAGCGGACGGAAAGGGGCCATATAAATATAATGCTACCGTTGAGATAGAACCTGAAATTGAAACAGTTAATTTCAAGGGATTGACTATTAAGAAAAATTTATACAAAGTTAGTGCTGAAGAAATGGATGCACAGCTTAAAATGCTTCAAAAAAACCTGGCTCAACAAAAAACTCTCGAAGAAGATCGTCCAGCGCGTGAGGGAGATTTTGTCCTTTTAGATTATGAAGGATTTAAAGACGGCAAACCATTTGCAGAAACTCAGAAAACCGAGAATTTTACATTAAAAATAGGTGATGGGCCTATTTTAAAAGAGTTTGATGAACAATTAATAGGCATGAGCGCTGGTGAAACCAGGGAGGTTAAGGTACATTTTCCTGAAGATTATTTTAATAATAAAGTTGCTGATCTTGAAATAACATTTAATGTAAAACTAAATGGAATAAGGGAAGTTGTGCTCCCTGCAATTGATGATGAATTTGCAAAAGATCTTGGTCAATATAAAACGTTGAAGCAGTTGAAGGATGAAATAAGAAACAATTTAATAAAAGGTTATGAAAAGAGATCCGAGCAGGAAGTGCAAGAACAGATTTATACTGTATTGCTGGAAAAAACAAACTTCGAGGTGCCTGATTCTTTGATTAATTTTGAGCTTGAGGGCATAATTAAAGAAGTTGAGAGGACTCTTACATACCATGGCTCGTCTTTGGAAGAGCGCAGTCTAACAAAAGAAGATCTTGCTGAAAAATATAGGGATACCGCTGAAAAACAGGTAAGACGTCATCTGATCCTAAAAAAAATAACTGAGCAGGAGAATCTAACCCTTTCAAATGAAGATCTGGAAAATGGTTACAAGGATATGGCCAGAGCCTTTAACCAGCCTCTTGAAAAAATAAAAGATTTTTACAAGCAAAAAGATAGCAACATTGAACTTTTTAAAAATTCTTTACTTGAAAAAAAAGCTTTAAAGCTTATTATTGAAAACAGCAGCCAGGAAATTGTGGAGCCTGAATTGTAATCAAAAAACATTGAGAATTAATAAACCTAAAGGAGAATAGTTTTGCCATTAATACCCATGGTAATTGAACAAAGTAGCAGAGGAGAGCGCGCCTATGATATATACTCCAGACTGCTCAAGGACAGAATAATTTTTCTTGGAACACCTATAAATGATGAAATCGCAAATCTTTTAATTGCACAGCTCCTCTTTCTTGAATCAGAAGATCCTGATAAGGACATAAATTTTTATATAAACTCCCCTGGTGGACTGGTTACAGCCGGTTTGGCTGTATATGATACCATACAGTACATTAAACCTGATATTGCAACAGTATGTGTGGGGCAGGCTGCCAGCATGGGTGCATTTTTACTTACAGCCGGTACAAAAGAAAAGCGTTATTCCCTGCCCAATTCGAGAATTTTAATCCACCAGCCTATGGGGGGGTTTCAGGGGCAGGCCTCAGATATTGCAATCCAGGCCAAAGAAATCCTTCGTATGAAGGAAACCCTGAATAAAATATTAGCATATCATACAGGTAAAAATTTTGAACAAATACAGGTGGATACTGATCGGGATTTTTTCATGACAGGTGAGGAGGCAAAGGAATACGGGATCGTAGATCACGTAATTACTAATAGGGATGATCTTGATCATTTAGAAAATACAGAGGCGTAACATGGCAAAAAAAGAGGACATGAACGATAATCTTTTCTGCTCATTTTGTGGCAAAAATCAGAAGGAAGTTACCAAGCTGATTGCCGGACCAGCGGTATATATATGTGATGAATGCATTCAGCTTTGCAGCGAAATTATTGACGAGGAAAGCGAAAAAGCCACAGGAGAAATAGAGCCGTTCCTAACTCCAAAAGAAATTACAACAATGCTTGATGATTATGTGATTGAACAGGATACTGCAAAAAAGGTTCTTTCTGTTGCTGTTTACAATCATTATAAAAGGCTGGATTCT